>NZ_AP026802.1:1800000-2100000 GCF_033095985.1 Xylocopilactobacillus apicola | reverse complement strand
CACGCAGCTTTTCAAATAAAGTTAAATGCAGGTAAGACGATCTTGTTTGATCCTTTTATTTCGGAGAATCCTTTTACAAAAGTTACTCCTGAAAAACTTAATCCCGATTTTATTGTTTTGACTCATGCCCATGCGGATCACTTAGGAAATGCTATTGAAATTGCTAAACGCACGAAAGCGACGATTGTAGCCCAAACGGATTTTGCACATGTTCTTGCACGCACTGAAGGAGTGGCAGTAATTGACTATTTGAATTTTGGTGGGACTTATTACGGACCGGAATTTCAATTGAAACTTTGTCCTGCGTGGCATACTGATGCTATGGATTACCAGGGAATTCCGCTTCCCATGGGAGTTGCTGCTGGTTTTGCCCTCAGCGCAGAAGACAAGCTAATTTATATAGCAGGTGATACTGGGCTTTTTAGTGATTTGAAATTGGTCGCTAGAAAACAGCCTGTTGATTTAGCATTTCTTCCAATTGGCGGCAGTTATACGATGGACAGCTCTGATGCTGCGCTAGCAGCTGAATTTTTAAAAGCAAAAAAAGTTATTCCGATTCATTACAATACTTTTCCGCCGATTAAGGCTGATCCAATCGAATTTCAACAAATGTTGCCCCAAGGTGTGGTGGAATTGCCAAATGTTGATGAAGAGTTTGATTTTTAGCTTTCACTCTGGCGTAAATCAGAGTATAATAATCATTGGTCTTGTTTACCTCCACGATAAGCCCCGGAATCTTAGAGTAGAGTTAGACAATTATTAAGGAGAAATAATGCGATCCACATATTTAGCAAAGAAATCTGATGTTGAAAAAAAGTGGTATGTAGTTGATGCTACTGACATTCCTTTGGGACGTCTTTCATCAGTTGTTGCGAGCATTTTACGCGGCAAGAATAAACCAATCTATACCCCAAACGTTGATACGGGTGATTATGTAATAGTAATTAACGCTAGCAAAGTGGCTTTGACCGGCCGCAAAGCTACAAAGAAGATCTATTACAAGCATTCACGTTATCCTGGCGGTTTGAAGTCAATCAGTGCTGGACACTTACGGGAACAAAATCCTGTTCGCTTGATTGAGAACTCAGTTCGCTTAATGCTTCCCAATAAGAATTCTTTAGGTCATAAGCAGCTTTTGAAGTTGCACGTTTATGCTGGTGCAGAACATGAGCATCAAGCACAAAAACCTGAAGTATTAGATATTTTGAGTCGGATCTAGGAGGTAATTGATGGATAAGGTTATGTATCAAGGTACAGGCAGAAGAAAAGATTCTGTCGCACAGGTCATTTTAACTCCTGGTACTGGAAAAGTTGTGATGAATGGTAAAGAGGCAAGTGATTATTTTCCATATGCAAGTTTGCTGAAGGATTTGAATCAGCCTTTTGATGTTACAGCAACTGCTGGTACTTTTGACGCGCGAGTTAATGTACGCGGCGGTGGTTTTTCTGGCCAAGCTGGTGCGACAAGACACGGGATTGCACGGGCTTTGTTGAAAGTCGATCCTGATTTCCGGAGCTCTTTGAAGAAGAACGGTTTTCTTAAACGTGACCCTCGAATGAAGGAACGTAAGAAACCAGGTTTGAAGAAAGCTCGGAAAGCATCACAATTTAGTAAACGTTAAGATTTCAAACAAAAAAGATTGGTCGTTGACCAGTCTTTTTTTACCGTAATTTTTCAAATTCATCGATCAGGAGTCCTGTGAGTTCTTGAATATCAGAGAGGTCCATTCGACGTTCTAATAATTTTTGAGCGAATTTTAATTGATCGTTTCTTTTGACTTTTATTGTGGTCTTGATTCTTTCCTCTAAGAAACAATATCGGCTAAACTTATAATGTAATCTGGAGACGACTCCCGCTCAAGGCCGTTTTTAATGAAGTAAGGACCCGGCCGGAGTAATAAATTTCTTTTTGTTTAACTCAATAAACGTTTGACATAAAAGGTGCGGACAACCTGAACCGACTGCAAGCGGCGCCAAGGTTTTCATAGCGATTCTTAGCGCCTTGTAATTTTTTATAGTTATCCCGATATGCACTTGTTAATAGTACAGAGCACGTGCGAAAAAATCGTTGTTCTTTTTATTTTGCATTTCCATCGTAATTGGAATACTATTAAAAGCATTATACCTCACATCAGCAGCTGTCTCCATCGGAGCTAGCCGGATTTGTGACCAGCTCAATATCAAATGGATTAATAATCTTCATTTGTGATGCTGGGCAGTTCAATCCTAGGCAATCATTGATGAGATGAGTACTGCTATCGATGTATGATTTGCTGCCAAATAAGAAGCTAAACATAAATCGTCGGTTGGCGCAATTATTTTATTTTTCATTTTTATCCTCCTACTCATAAATACGCAATTTTTTTGAAAAAATTTAATTTTGGAGGAAACTAATGTCCGAAACGGAGGCCAAGGTTGACTCAAAGTTCAGTTGAGAATTTCAAAAAAGCAAAAGCGGGAGCGCTCATTAGCATCGCCGCTTACACGTTAATTTCTATTTTTAAGATCATTGTTGGTAATATTGCAAAGTCAGAGGCTTTGAGTGCTGATGGGTTAAATAATTTTACTGATATTATTTCGTCATTTCTGGTTTTAATTGGGCTTGTGCTCGCTCAAAAGCCAGCTGACCGTGATCATCGTTATGGTCACTGGAAGATTGAAAATCTTGCAAGTCTTGTGACTTCTTTAATCATGCTACTGGTGGGTTTGGAAGTCTTGATCTCTTCAGCTCGCAGTTTTATCAAAGGAAATCACTCGACGCCAGACTTGCTGGCGGCAATTGTTGGGGTTATTTCGGCTGGCGTGATGCTCGCTGTTTACTTGGTAAATCGTAGGCTGGCCGAAGACGCGCACAGCTCGGCGTTAAAAGCGGCTGCCAAGGACAATCGCAATGATGTTTTAACTAGTCTCGGGACTGCGATTGCAATTTTTGCCGCAACAATGGGGTTTAGCTGGGTTGATGGAGTCACGGCAATTGTAGTCGGGGTCATGATTTTAAAGACCGCACTAGGAATTTTTCGCGAGAGCGCATTTTCCCTTTCGGATGGATTTAATGACAAAAATTTAGATGACTATATCGTTGCGATCAATGATATTGAGGGTGTTGGCGGGATTAAGAGCATCAAAGGACGAAGTTCGGGCAGCAACGTCTATCTGGATTTGGTGATCGCCATCGATCCCGAAATGTCGGTGCGTCAAAGTCATGCGATTACTGAACAAATTAGAGTTATGCTTCAAGATCAATTTCAAATTTACGACGTTGATGTTCATGTTGAGCCTGACGAGTAAAGATTCAATTTTGATAAAAAGATTTACGTATTTTGAATTTATCCTTGTGCTGGTGCTTAAATTTTACTTAAAGTCCGCTGGTTGCCAAACAATTGTTTTTGTTTTTAGTACAATATGTTTAGTAATAATCAGGAGGTAACTAAAATTATTAGAAAAAGAAGATTTATCCTTGCCTTTTTGCTCTTTTTAGTCACGTTTGGCTTTAAAGCCAACTTGACTGCTACGAAGGCAGCCAGTCAGTTCGCCGATGTTTCCGAATGGCAACCTGCAACGCAGGCGTTCATGGATCAATTGGTCGATAATGGCATCTCCGGTGTTGTGGTCAAAATTACGCAAGGCGGTGCAAAAGGAGATAATTACTATAATCCCAATGCGAGCCAGCAGATTCAAGCTGCCAAAAATCGCGGAATGAAGGTGAGCTTGTATCACCATGCTAAATACCAAGGGGCAGATCAAGCTCGTGCAGAAGCTAACTTTTTTGCAAGTCGCGCGCAAGCTCTTGGTTTTGGTAAAGACGTTTTGATGGTAGACGATGTTGAAGATAAGATAATTACTGATACTTACAACGATACGATCGCTTTTCAAGCCGAGTTGGCGCGTCTAGGATATCACAATCAGGTTATCTATTCGATGGCTTCTTGGTTTTGGAATAACAAATTGCCGCGGACTTATCCAGCCTGGGTTGCTCGCTATAACGCAAGTGATTCAGGTGTGAGTGATGCGACGGCCTGGCAGTATACCAACCATTTTAATGGCATGCATGTGGATGCTAGCTATGATTACGGCGGACTTTTCACCAGCAAGGAGCCGATCACGCGGATTAATTTTGTGCCAGGCTATGGAATCATGCTTTGGACGGGCTATGACATTTATACACGTCAACCAACTGGTCGCTATTTACCACATGGCAGTTCTTGGAAGGTGGTTTTGCAGGCCAAAATTCACGGCGAATATTGGTATGCTTTAGGTTACAATCAGTGGATTCCGGCCCGTTACACGAGCAATCCGAATGGATATTCAAATGTTGAGACAGTTTTGCCAAACAGCGATCCAAATGGGACCCCAATTGCCACAATTAATTACTTACCAGGCTATGGTGTGGTGCTATGGGACAGTTACGATCTTGATACTCGCCAGCCAACCGGGCGCTATTTGCCGGACGGCAGCGACTGGAAGATTATCGCACAAGTTAAATCTAACGGTGAATATTGGTATGAATTGGGCAAAAATCAATGGATTCCGGCAAAGTTTGCAACGAACCCTAATGGATTCACCCAAGCACCAACACTTGAGAACTAACTAAGATTCGCTTGAATTTATTTCAGGCGTTTTTTATTGCGGAGATTAGCTTTTCTTCGAAAATTTTCTCACCGCGGCTGGGCGATATGAATTGATCGGCGGAGTTCATCAACTGCTCAGCAGCTGGGACATCATTTTCAATTAGTGCTAGATATGCAGCTTTGACGCGCAGATTACCTAAAAGTTTCTGTTTAAAGGATTTTTGCTTGTTACAAAACTTCCAGAGTTCCTGATTTTGGGGATTCTGCGGATCCACTAGACAACGAGCAAAGAGCAAGTCACCAGCGATTGTCAGTTGAATAAGCGGGATTATTTGATTTTTGTGCTCCCAAAGCGGGACAAGCAAATCAATCGCTGAGTTGTAATCTTGATTTTCAAGCATTTGTTGCGCTCGCAAAGTTTCTTGCCACGTTCCAAAGTAGCTAGTTTGGACATCATTTCCCAGATCTTTGAAGAATTCCGCTGGCATTTCAATAAGAGTTAGTCCTTGATTAAGCTCAGCATTGACAGCTAATTGGACATAAAGGAGCCAAGTTCCAGTTTCGCTTTTTTGAGCAATTTTAAAAGACATTGCGTCATTAAAACTGTAGGGAATCCCGTTTAACACAATAAACATCAGTCCGCAAAAAATGAAGGCTGACCAAACGCTTGGAGCGCTTGGGTACAAAAGAATGGAAACACCAGTAATGATAATATTGATGATGACCCCGCCCAACAAGTAGCGGCGAAAAGGATAATTTTTGGCGGTTGTAAATTTGGGCGGAATCATCAAGCATTGCCCCAAAATGCCGGGAACCTTAAAATGATTAAGCTTTATTTTGCCATCAGATTTGGTTGCGACCCATGAGCCGATCCGAAAGCTGAGGAAGTGATAGCCTGAGATTAGTCCGAAGACAGCATGTCCTGCTTCGTGGCAAACTATGTGACAATACCAAGCACCGATAAGACTGACGATGAAAATAGGAAAATTAAATTGGTTTTTGTTGGTCATGATTGCGGCAAATTCCCATCCGAGGAAGCCACCGAGCGCGCAGCCTAACAAAAACATCAAAATTTTATTTTTTTATTCATGAGTTTATCATAACTGAGATGAAGATGAAAAATCAAACTTATTATAAACGGTCGGGCGGGAAGTTTGGCAGACCTTCTGGTGCTGTTATTTCTTATGATGCTTGCGACGATGCTCTTTGTCGGGGTCAAACATAGCAGCTCGGTGCTGTAAAATGCCCTGAAGGCAAACGAATAATGTTGTATAATTGATTAAAAAAGATGTGGGGAGAAATGAAAAATTATCGTTTTGCAAAAAGAATGGCAGGCGTGGGTCCCTCTGCCACTTTACAAATGGGGCGCCGTGCTAAGGAGTTAGCTCAGCAAGGAGCTGACGTTATCGATTTGTCAGTGGGCGAGCCAGATTTTGCGACTCCCGGGTTCATTACTAAAGCCGCTAAACAGGCAATTGATGCAGGCCTGACAAGTTTCTACACCCCAACACTTGGCCTTGACGAGCTGCGTCGAGCGATTGCTAATAATCATCAAACTATCGATCCGCTCAGCAGAAAAAACGTTGGGGTCGCCACAGGTGCTAAACTTGTGCTTTATGCTTTGATGCAGATTTTGATTTCAGATGGTGAGAAAGTAGTGATTCCTGCGCCTTATTGGGTCAGCTACTCTCAGCAAGTATTGCTTTGTCAGGGTAATGTTTTTGCCGTTTATCCGCAAAATCCAGCTATGAAACTGACAACTGCTGAGCTTTTGGAACTTGATTTTATGCCAAAAGCAGTGATTATCAATAACCCGACGAATCCGACTGGTGCCCTTTATACCAAAGATGAGTTACAGGAGTTGATCGACTGGGCGGCGGTAAACGATGTCTTTTTAATTGTTGACGAAATTTATGGTAATCTGGTTTACAATGGTGCTAAATTTACCAGTGTTTTGGAGCTTTCGGGGGTTAAGGATAGTCAATTGATCGTAGTCGATGGCGTCTCGAAAACTTATTCGATGACCGGCTGGCGCATTGGATGGGCGATTGCTGATGAACAGATCATTGTCAAAATGGGAGAAGTGCTCGATCATATGACATCAAATCCGGCTGCGGTTTCACAGTATGCAGCTCTTGCGGCCATTAATAGCGATAATACGGCAGCAAAAGGAATGCGCGAGATCTTTGAATCAAGACTCAATTATTCCTTGAACGCGCTTGAAGATATTCCTGGATTAACAATGGCTGAGAAACCACAGGGAGCATTTTATTGTTTTTTGCGAGTAGATCCCGCAATTCTTGCTCGCAAAAAATTAACGTGTACTAATGAATTAGTGCTCGATTTATTAGATAAGAAACATGTTGCGCTAGCGGCAGGAGAGGGTTTTGACTTGCCAGGCTACGTACGTTTGAGTTATGCAAAGGATGAAAAAATTTTACAGGCAGCTTTTGCCAGAATTAAAGAGTATTTAACAAATGATTAGTAAAAATGTAAGAATTTTTGGCGGACTGCCGCATTTTCCAGCTGAGATGGCTGAGAATGGAAGTTTTCAGAATGCTTGGACGGAATTTTTCCAAAGCCCAGATTTTATTGAGACAGCAAACAAACTGACGGCCCAAAAGTTGCCGATTACCGCTTTGGGAGTGATCCAATTTGGCTCTGAGAAATTCATTCAGTGGATTGGCCTGGATTTAACGCAGTGTCCTAAAGTGCGGCCAGATAAGTGGCTAAGCCTAGAGCTGCCTGCTGGCAGCGGGGTGGAGGCAAAAGAAGCGAATCTAGGGTGGCAGATTTTGCCGGTTGAATTTAGTCTGCAGTTAGTTTACAATGCAGCAGATAAAGAACAAGTTGTGCTCCCCAAGATGTTGGGGCACAGCGATAAACCGTATTTTATTGAAGAGATTGAAATATCCGCTGATTTGGCACAAGTCAAGGAACATCGGTATTTTATTTATCAAGGGATTGAAGAAGAAATTTTTGAAGATTGAGGAATGTGATGGCAAAGAAGAGTATTGAAATTGGTGATCGAGTTAAGGTTAGTAAGGGAGAGGGCGTTAGTATTCCTTTTGAAGGTGAAGTGATAAAGCTTTATGAGAATTCAGCACTTGTTGTAGTTGATGATAATGGCGAGCCAAGTCCCATCACGACGCTGAATTTGCCTAATAGTTTTGTTATAGTACGCCAGTCACTGTGTACAGCGATTGACGCTAATGGCAAAGAATTGAAAGCTAAGAAATCGACCAAGAAAAATCCTGAAACTGAAGATAAATAAAAAAATAGCTACGTTGATAGCTATTTTTTGTTGCTAAAAAAGTTTGAAACGGCCGATTGGCCAGAAGCGAGTGAACACCTTGCCAATGATGCTAGAGCGTTTGATAAAGCCGTAGGAGCGTGAATCTTCAGAAATGGTTCGATTATCGCCAAGGACGAAATACTCCCCCGCTGGCACTTCGTTGACATGCTGTAGCTTTTGTAAGGTGAAATCCTTCGTTAGATCAGTTGCATGTTTCTCGGATTGGAAATCGTTAAGATACTTTTCCTTTTGGATTTCGCCATTGATATAAAGCCGATCTTGCTTGGCTTCGACCCGATCGCCAGGAAGACCAATCACTCTTTTGACGTAGTATTTATCCGGGTCCTTTGGCGCTTTAAAGATAATAACATCTCCGCGCTTGATCGGTGAAATCCGAAGGCTCAAAACCATATCTCCGTCGGTAAAATTAGGTTCCATCGACTGGCCATCGATCGTTTCGCTGGAGAAGATGAAAGCCATCAATAGGTTGGAGATGAGTAGCAAGACGCTAATCAACAGTCCGTATTCAAAAAATTTTTTGAGAAATGTTTTCTTTTTCACAGAATACTCCATCTAAGAAGTTTACAATAGATTTCCTTTAATTATAAATTGAACTTCGAAAATAGAAAGGCTTTTTTTCGCAAAAAAAGCATCACAGCAAAGTGGTGCTTTTACTCGAGCGAATCATCAATTTCTGAATCAACATTCATGTCTTGGGTTTCTTCAACGGGGACGCGTTTTAAGTGATTGTAGATTGAATAGCGTTTTTTGACCGAATGAAGCATTAATGGAACATGTTCAATTGAGGTATCTGCGTACTCCAGGCCGTACCAGCGATCTGGTGCGATGGTAATTTTTTCAATCGAAAGCCGTGCCCGCACGATAAATTTCTCAAACGGCGGCAGTTCGGTTTCCGGTGAAAGTTCATCTTTAATAATTAAGAATGAGAAATCGCCGACTTGACGGTCAGGAATAATAGTGTACTTCTGTGGTTGACGCGGAATTGTTCCATCTTGCATGAGGTCATTGACGACTTGGCGCATGAAAACGTTGATTTTCTGATCAACGCGAAATCCGAGGTACAGCTGGATATTCACAAGATAATCTGTGTCATAAGTTTCAACGGTATATTTTTGAGTGTAAGGCTCGTCGGTGACATTAACGGTCACAAACCAGTAAACTTTAGCCCGCTTAGGCCGTTTATCCAGAATCGAGTACATAATGTCGCGCTTGATTTTTGTTGGCGCGTGACTCTTGCAGAGGCAAATCAAATTAGTAGCAAAAACTGGTAGTGAATCATCATTGCTGAGGGTGTGCAATTGATCTTTGAATGAAAGGATTGAAACTGCATCGGCTTGGTATGAATCGGCCGCTTTGATTGTGCCACCATAGGACCAGATCGACATCACTGCTAGAATCGATAGGGCAATAATGGCCGTGACGTAACCACCGTGAGTGAATTTAACCAAACTTGATAGGAAGAAAATTGTTTCAATCGATCCGAAGAAAAGCACGATTGCCGCCGCAAAAATTGGTTTTAATTTCTTTAAGCGCATAAATTGGTATAACAAAAGCGTCGTCATCAACATCGTAAGAGTAATGGCTAGCCCGTAAGCGGCTTCCATGTGACTGGAAGTTCTGAAATAGAAGACAATCAGCACACAAATTACCCACATCAAATTGTTGACTGAAGGAATGTAGAGCTGGCCTTTAATGTTAGTTGGGTAAATAATTTTCAGTCGTGGCAGAATTTTGAGCTTAATTGCTTCTGAGACCAAGGTATAAGAACCTGAAATCAGCGCCTGTGAGGCAATGATGGCGGCCAAAGTCGAGATAATAATCCCAAAGATCAAGATGTTTTTAGGAAGCATGCTATAAAATGGATTCATTTCGCTGGCAGCTGCAAGAGCGGTGTTAGACCGATTATTTAAAATCCAAACTCCCTGACCAAGATAGTTCAGGACTAAGCAGATGCAAACGTATGGCCAGCTGGCGTAGATATTTTTGGCGCCGACGTGCCCCATGTCAGAATAAAGGGCTTCGGCTCCTGTCGTGGCAAGAAAGACGCTTCCCAGAATGAAAATGCCGGAATGATTTTCAGGCGAGAACAGAATTTTGATTGCGTAAATCGGATTGAGCGCTCTTAAGATCGTCCAATCCTGCATCACATAAAATAGTCCCGCCGCGCCGAGGAAGGTGAACCAGACTGCCATCACTGGTCCGAACAAGCGTCCAATGCTATTGGTACCAAATTTTTGAATGAAAAATAAAATTGACAGGATGATCACGGTCATGATAATGACTTCTCTTTGATCGGTAACGAGCGTGTTGCCAAACATTTTGACGCCTTTAAGCCCTTCGACGGCTGTAGTTACGGTCACCGCTGGCGTCAACATCCCATCAGCCAGTAAAGAGGCGCCCCCAATCATCGCAATAATGATTAACCAGCGATGGCGTTTTCTGACAAGTGTATAAAGGGAAAAGATCCCGCCTTCCCCTTTGTTATCGGCTTTTAAAGCAATTAAGACGTATTTGAGCGTAGTCATAATCATCACAGTCCAGAAAACGAGCGACAGCGCGCCAATAACGTAATCAGGACTAACTTTGCCAATTCCCCCGTTGTCAGCCAAGATTGCCTTCATAACATAGAGCGGCGAAGTTCCAATATCACCGTAGACCACACCAAGGGTAATTAGAATTGTCCCAACACTAACTTTGGTTAATGATTTATGAGCATCAGGTTTCTTATTGTAAATATCTTTCATACTTTTTTCTCGGTTTTTAAATTCTTTGTAAAATAACTTGGCCTCTAAGCAAAAAAACCGCACGCACTCGTGCGATTGGGCGCTGCGGTTAATTTACGACAAAAATTAAGCGAGAGCCCCCATTGGATCCCACGGTTTTAAGATCGTCGGATTACTATATTGACTATCATAAACGTACTGTTCATCGCTTGTCAGGTACTTCTTGTTGATGACAGCTTGATAAACAAATTCACTCATCCATTCATCACTCATGACGAAATACCCTTTGGCACCAGGCTTATCACCCCATGAATTTTCAACTTTCCATTTGGTTGGCTTGTCATCGACGAGATCAACTCCGGTGATGACCATTGCGTGAGTCATCAGTGATTCGTCGTAGTCTAAGCGTTCAGCTTTGCTCATTGAGAAATCCGTTGAGAAAAGAGTGTCGAGAGTGTAAAGATCTGGATCCATGATTCCTTTTTGGCGATCAGAAGATTTACCGACATCACTACCGAACCAAACTCCTTCGCCGTCTTTTAATTGAGCGATAACTAATTCTTTCACGCGATCCATTTCCAGATTCAAATGTCTTACTTCGCGGCCGCCGACAATGTTACCAAGAAGATCGACGGTGTAAAGCTGATTGTAAGGCTTGTCTTCGGTTGGCGCGTTGATAATCGAAATGTAGTCAGAAAGATTCCATCCGATAAATTTATCATAGAAAGTCTTAGGAGTAAGTCCAGCTTCCCGATGATATTTCTTGTCCTTATCCAGGTATTCCCAATCAAATTCGCTTGGGACGGGACCTAAAGCAAACACCAAAAGGCGATAAATATCTTGTAACATCAATTGGCGCATTGATTCAACTTCGGCAGCCGTTTTGCCACTATGAATAGCGTTACGCAAAACTACTGCGTCGTGGCGCAATTTAGTGTTCAAAGTCTGATTTAAACTTCTTGAATTAGTTGCATTAGCGTTATCTGGCATGATTTCAGCTGGTACAATTCCGTATTTCTCAATGATTGCACACAACATGTCCCATTGACCACCATCTTGCTGTGGAGTGGTCATCAGGAAATCAAAACGACGTGAGCCGCTATCTTCATTAGCCGTGTTAATAACATTTTCATAGAAGTAGTTACTCTTTTCGAATTTGTCCCAGAAGAAAGTGTAGTTTTGGGATAATTCGAACTTGTCGAGGTTGTAGCGATTTTGCATGTCGTGGCGCATTGTATTTAGTGCGGCAAACATCCAGCAGCGACCTGATTGGCGCTGGTTAGCGACTTCACCGGTTTCAAGATCGATTGAAAAAGTTGGCCGCATCGCTCGAATTGAATCCGGATTTTCGGCAACTTGATAGATCCCGTTGTTACCAACGGCTTGCATTAGATTTTTGCTTTGGGGTTCATTTTTAACTTGATAAGCAAAAGAATCAGTTAATTGACTGGAAATTTCAAAACTCATAGATTACCTCTTTTTTCTTTTTTACCTATTGTATTCCATTTAGCGACGAATTGCAGGAATAACTTCAGTTTTTTCTGATTTTCCGACCACGACAGTATCAACAACATCGAGAAACAAGCCGTGCTCGACGATTCCAACTTGATGATCAAGCCAGTTGGCAAGAAGATGCGGGTGCTCGATTAAGCCTAAGCGCAAGTCGATCAAATAATTATGATTATGCGTCAATACGTGCTCTTTGTTCTCGTCTAGACGCCAAGCAGGCTTAAGTCCTTCTCGTTTGAGGCGGGCAAAAAGTTCTTTACTGCCAAAAGGAATCACTTCAAGCGGCAGACCAAAATTTCCGAGCTTATAGACCATTTTGAATTCATCGACAATCCAAATATTTTTGCTGCTCGCACAAGCAACGATTTTCTCTAACGTTTGCGCGCCGCCACCACCTTTGATTCCTTGAAAATTAGCATCGATCTCATCTGCGCCATCGATGGTTAAATCAAGATGATCAACTTCATCTAATGATTTGACCGTAATCCCAAGCTTTTGGGCAAGTTCAGCAGTCCGACTGGACGTTGCGACAGCGGTGATATTTAGTGTTTCATTTTTGACTCGCTTGGCAAGAGCCTCAACTAAGTAGAATACGGTGCTGCCTGTTCCGAGTCCCACGGTCATCTGATCTTCGACGAACTCTGCCGCCCGCTTACCAGCGTTCTTTTTTTCTTGGGCGATGAGTGCTTCATCTCCACGGTACTGTAATTTTTGATACTCAGGATTGGTCGCAAAAGCCGCTTTGGCAAAACTACAGCTCGGCTTAATCATGGCGCCAGATTCACGTGCCTTCATTACGACTTGTTCAAGCAACTTGCCTGCGATTCCTTGCCCGCGCAAGGAACTATCGACAAAAGTGTGAACAACATCTAGTACGTTATCACTTTCGATATACTTAATTTCTGCTAACATTTTTCCGCTGGGATCGTTTAAGAAAAATCTTCCCGGCTCACTTTGAAAATCCATCATTAATATCCTTTCTGCGTCTTGCTTCATTGTAAAACATGTCGCCTGAAAATCAACTGATTTACAGCTTTTTGCGCGATTTAAACAATTTTGTTAAAAAGACTTGCCAAGGAGGCGAGAAAAGATTAAGATATAACATGAAGTTAGCACTTGAAGAGAAGTAGTGCTAAAAAATATGACTGGAGGTAAACAAATTTGCTTAAACCATTAGGTGATCGTGTTTTAGTAAAGGTAAGAAATGAAGAAGAAAAAGTTGGTGGAATCGTATTAGCAGGTAATGCGAAAGAGAAACCGACTTCTGGTGAAGTGATTGCAGTTGGACCTGGCGCAATCGATCACCATGGCAATCGGATGCCAATCGATGTTAAAGTCGGAGAGACTGTTTGGTATGACAAGTATTCAGGTACTTCGATTAAATATAATGATGACGAATATTTGGTAATCCGCGCTGGCGACTTGTTAGCGGTTGAAGACTAATAGAAATAGAGGTTAATAATAGATGGCAAAAGATATTAAATTTGGTGAAGAAGCACGCCGTTCATTGCTTGCAGGCGTTGATAAATTAGCAGATACAGTAAAAACAACATTAGGACCAAAAGGACGTAACGTCGTTTTGGAAAAATCATACGGTTCTCCTACCATTACTAATGATGGTGTGACAATCGCAAAAGAAATCGAATTAGAAAATCCATACGAAAACATGGGCGCTAAATTAGTTGCCGAAGTTGCTTCAAAGACTAATGATATTGCAGGGGACGGAACGACTACTGCAACAGTTTTAGCACAAGCTATCATCCGTGAAGGAATGAAGAATGTATCAGCAGGTGCAAATCCTGTTGGCATCCGTCGTGGAATCGAATTAGCAACAAATGCTGCAGTTGAAGGTTTACACAAGATTTCGCATGAAGTTTCTGACAAACATGAAATTGCTCAGGTTGCAACGGTTTCTTCAAGCAGCGAAGAAGTCGGCAAAGAAATCGCTGACGCAATGGAGAAAGTTGGTCACGAAGGTGTCATTACGATTGAAGAATCAAAAGGGATTGACACGGAAGTTGATGTCGTTGAAGGAATGCAATTTGACCGCGGCTACTTAAGCCAATACATGGTAACTGACAATGACAAAATGGAAGCTGATCTTGATAATCCATACATTTTGATCACAGACAAGAAGATTTCTAACATTCAAGATATCTTGCCATTGTTACAAGACATCGTTAAAGCAGGCAAAGCATTACTTATCATTGCTGATGATGTAGATGGCGAAGCATTACCAACGTTAGTTTTGAACAAAATTAGAGGTACATTTAACGTAGTTGCTGTTAAAGCTCCTGGTTTTGGCGACCGTCGCAAAGCTCAACTTGAAGATATTGCAATCTTGACTGGCGGAACTGTAATCAGCAGTGACCTTGGACTTGAATTAAAAGATGTAACGATGGATCAATTGGGCGAAGCTCATAAAGTTACAGTTACTAAAGACAACACGACAATTGTTGAAGGTGCTGGTAGTTCTTCAGCAATCGAAGAACGCGTAAATCAGATTAAAGCTCAGATTGGTGAGACTACTTCTGATTTTGATCGTGAAAAATTGCAAGAAAGACTTGCTAAATTAGCAGGTGGCGTTGCAGTGATCAAAGTTGGTGCTGCTACTGAAACTGAGTTGAAAGAAAAGAAATATCGCATCGAAGATGCTTTAAATGCAACTCGGGCTGCAGTTGAAGAAGGCTACGTTGCAGGTGGTGGAACTGCCTTGGTTAACGTAATTCCTGAAATCGCTAAGCTCAAAGAAGAAGGCGACGTTCAAACTGGAATTAACATTGTAATGCGCGCCTTGGAAGAACCAGTTCGCCAAATCGCGGCAAATGCTGGTTTGGAAGGTTCAGTTATTTTGAACAAGTTGAAGAGCGAAAAGACCGGCGTTGGCTACAATGCAGCAACTGATAAGTGGGAAGATATGGCTAAAGCTGGTATTATTGACCCAACTAAAGTTAGCCGCTCTGCATTGCAAAACGCAGCATCAATCTCTGCAACCCTGTTAACAACTGAAGCAGCTGTAGCTGACATTCCAAAGCCAGAAGCAGCAGCTCCTCAAGGTGGCATGGATCCTTCTCAAATGGGTATGATGTAATTAGATAGTTTTAAGGAAAAGTCGGAGATTTCCGGCTTTTTTGTTTTTAAATGGTTCGCAGAGTAAAACTGAGCTTCGCAGAGTAAAAGAGAGGTTCGCAGAGTAAAACTGAGCTTCGCAGAGTAAAAGAGAGCTTCACAGAGTAAAAGAGAGGTTCACAGAGTAAAAGAGAGGTTCGCAGAGTAAAAGAGAGGTTCACAGAGTAAAAGAGAGGTTCGCAGAGTAAAAGAGAGGTTCGCAGAGTAAAAGAGAGGTTCGCAGAGTAAAACTGAGCTTCGCAGAGTAAAACGGAGTTTCTTAGAGTAAAATATAATATAGAAAAGATTTAAGGATATATATATGACTAATTCTAAAGTGATTGGCGATGAGTTATTAACAAAGGCGGAAGGAACGACATTTGATCGAAAAAGTTCCGCTTATGACATAAATAAACTTGTAAATATTTTAATTGCTTTTGCAAATGCAGATGGTGGAATAGTTGCGGTCGGGATTAAAGATAAAACATTTGAAGGCATAAATAAATTGTCTGATAAAAAAATTAATGATTTTCTTCAAATGGGATTGCAATTAGTGAAACCAAAATTAGAAATTGAATCAGAGTTTAAAGATGTAATAAATAATCAAGGGCATCCAGATAGGGTTCTTTTGCTTGAAGTAAATCCATCTTCAAATAAAATATATTCTAATATGAAGGATGAAGTGTATGTAAGAGTTGGCGATGAAACCCATAAACTATCATTTGAGGAAAGGAAACACCTTGAGTATACTAAAGGTATCAGAGCATATGAGAGTCAGATTGTAAAAGAAGCCATTTTAGAAGATTTGGATTTGGATGTTGTCGAAGAATACAAACAAAAATATGGCTTTACAGGAAATAATTTATGGGATTTGCTTTTCCCGAAAGGTTTAGCCAAGAGAGACAATACCACACCAACAAAATATAGATTAACTGTCGCAGGAATACTATTGTTGGCAAAAACTCCCACAACTTTTGTACCTGGTGCAAGAATCAGATTTATTCGATATGAGGGTAAAGAAGAAGAAACTGGGACAGAAATGAATATAGTAAAACAGGCTTTATTTGAAGGACCTTTGCCAAAATTGTTAGAAATGGTCTCAAGAGAATTGGAGTCCCAGTTAAGGACATTTGTAAGTTTGGATTTAAAAACAGGAAAGTTTATGGAAATTCCTGAATATCCAAAAGGAGCATGGCTTGAGGGCTTGGTAAATGCAGTAACTCACCGTTCATATAATTACACAGGTGATGACATAAGAATTATTATGTTTGACGATCACTTAAAGATTCATAGCCCTGGACCATTACCCCCAATTGTCTCAGTAGATAACATAAGAAATATGCATTATTCGAGAAATCCATACATTGCACGGGCTTTGACTGATTTTAGCTGGGTTAGAGAATTTGGTGAAGGTGTAGATAGAATTTATAATGATATGGGCAAGTTTTTTTTAGATGACCCTATTTATAAAGTAGATCAAAATGCAGTAGATTTAATTCTTGAAAACAATATTGTTATGCGTTCTTTTAGAAAGAATGACGCGTTAGAGGCGAAAGTTGGTAAAATATGGACTGATCTCAATTATGTTGAACAAAAAGCGCTTCAGATAGCGTATGAAAAGGGCAAATTAAGAACTTCTGAATTAGAGAAAGAGGCAGACGTTAGTAATTATTCTGCGAGAAAGGCTCTAAAAAAATTGATGGGATTAAATATTTTAACGAAAATATCAACGTCTCGTACTTCTCCATCGCAGTACTATAAACTAGTTAAATAGAAATGGGTATCCAGTAAACCAAAACACAGCATGGTAACAAACGTTGCTGTTTTTTTTATACCAAAGAAAAAGCCCCCGGATGATATCCAAGGACTTTAACTGAACTGTTCGCTCTTCTCTTTAATTGTTTGGGCTGATTGTTGCAACTTTTCCTTTTCGCTTTCACTGAGCGGAAGCTCCAAGTCATGCTCGACACCACTTCGCCCAACAATAGCTGGAGTCGAGATGTAACTGTTTAGTTCTTTATTATAATGAGAGCAGATCGCCTCGGATTTGGCATCTGAAAGAATAATTTCAGAGAGGCTAACTGCGGCGTTCGCAATGGCGTAATTGGTGTATCCTTTGCCTGCAAAAACCTCTTGCCCGCCAAAGCGAGTTGCTTCTTCAATTTGAGCACCGTCAACTTCAAACTCGCTAAAAGGTCGCTCAGCGACCCGGACGGTTGACCAAGCTGCAAATTGCGAATCCCCGTGTTCACCCAGCATATATCCCGTGATCGAGCGCGGGTCGACGGCAAGCGTTGTGCCTAAATTGCGTTTTAAGCGCGCTGTATCGAGATAAGTGCCGGTGCCAAAAACTTTGTTGAAAGGAAATCCAGTATATTCTTGATAAAGGCCGGTGATGACATCATTGGGATTCGTGATAACCAGTAGAATTCCATGAAAACCAGAAACTTTCAACTGCTGCGCAGAATCTTTAACCAACGGAACGTTAATTTTTAATTCGAAAAAACGGTCAGTCTCGCCTGGCTTGATAAGATCCGTCCGTGCGACAGCAGCAATGACTAGATCGCAATCTTTCATTTGGGAGATTGAGCCATTAATAATTTCTGTGTGAGTGGACAACAAGCTGGCGGCATCTTTTAAATCTAGGGTATCCGCGTTCACTTTGTCGGTGTTGCTGTCAGTCAAAATCAAAGTGTCGGTGAGACCTTTGGCTACCATCAAGTGAGCAATTGTTGCTCCAACATGCCCCATGCCAATGATTCCAACGGTTCTTGCCATCTAAAATTCCTCGACTTAACTAAATTGTTCGCTTTTTTCTTTAATTGTTTGAGCTGATTTGAGCAAATTCTTGTTTTCTTCATCAGTCAAAGGCAACTCAAGGACGCGCTCAACGCCATTTTTGCCGATAATTGCGGGACTAGAAATGTAGCCTTTAAAATCTTCATTATAATGAGAGCAAATTGCTTCTGATTTGGCATCGGAGAAAATAATCTGGACAAGACTGGTTGCAGCTGTTGCCACGGCGTAGTTGGTATAACCTTTGCCTGCATGAACCTCGCCGCCGCCAAACCGCGTGTCCTTTTCTAATTGGTCTAAGTCGATGCCTTTTTCTTTAGCGATTTCGGTAAATGGTCGACCTTCAACTCGGACTGTAGACCAAGCTGCAAATTGTGAGTCGCCATGTTCGCCCAAAATATAACCGCTCACCGAACGAGGATCAACGCCCAAAGCTTCACCAACATGACGCTTTAGCCGAGAAGTGTCGAGGTAAGTACCAGTTCCGAGGACTTTGTTGGTTGCAAATCCAGTATGTTTATGATAGAGACCAGTAATGACGTCATTAGGATTTGTAATTACAAGCAAAATTCCGTGAAATCCTGAATCCTTTAACTCTTTAGAAAGATCGCTCACTCCCGGTGCGTTTGATCGCAATTCAACAAAACGGTCAACGTTGCCTACCTTGATCAAATCGATTCGCCCGATTGCCGAAATAATAATATCGCAGTCTTTCATGTCAGAGATTTGACCATTAATAACGGTGGTATGAGTTGATAATAAGCTTGCTGCGTCCTGAAAATCAAGGGTATCAGCATTCACTTTGTCTTGATTTCGATCGTACAAAATCAATGTATCCGCAAGTCCTTGAGCCACAATGATGTGTGCCACGGTCGAGCCAACGTTTCCCATTCCCATAATTCCAACTGTTCTTGCCATTTCTGTACTCCTTTTTTTGTATTGTTTCCATTATAACAACGTTTTGCCGAATCACAACAGTTTTATACAAAAAAATGAAATAATATGAATATTTACTGAAAATTCAATAAAAATAAAATTTATGCGTAATTTATAGATAGGCGGGATTTAAGTGAGGAAGGAGGAATGCTCACAAGAGAACTTGATTTCGCCGGAATAAAATTGAAGGAGCACTTATGACAAGAAGATTTATTACGCCGTCGAACGATTTGGTGTTTAAGAAGACGTTCACTGATGCCGAAAATACTCACATTTTGATTCATTTAATTGAAGATTTTACAGGACTCGTCGTTACGGATATTCATATCGACCATCCCTACAACTTCAATAACTTGGAGGAATTCAAGACAAACGAGCGCCTAGAATACACAGCTGTTGATATTTACGCCAAATTACAAGATGGCACGGGAGTAATTATTGAATTACAGGTGGCAAAAGAGTTACAATTAGCGGAGAGAAATTTGTATTATTTTGCCAAGAAATATGCCGACAACTACTCGTCGAAGAAAAACATCACGATTGAAAAGGACAAGTATAGTTCTTTGAGACCAGTGTATCAGATCATAATTTTGTATGAGAATTATTTTGACGATGATCTGCCGATTCATACTTTTAGGTATCGGTGTGATGAGACGGGAGAGAAGTTGTTGGACTCTCGGGGACAAGAAGACTCGATGATCATATTTTTAGAATTACACAAGCCACTGGACAAATTAAGTGAGTTGTTAAGGGATTGGTTTTTGTATTTTCTAGCGAGGGAATTGAGTAAGGAAGCGCCGAAGTACATTGTGGATGCGCAGAAAGTTTCCGAGTATGTGAACTTAAAGAAGGAGGAGCGAGCAGTGTTAATTGACATAGAGAAGAGGCGTGCAGATTCTGATACTTTTATAGCACGCGTTAAGTTGAATACTCGAGCAGAGACTCAAGCGGAGGACCGCAAGAAGTTCGAGGTTGAGTTGGAGGAGGAACGCAGAAAGTTTGAGGAGCAAACGCGAGAGAAAGCCCGCAAAATGCTGGCAAAAGGCTATGACCTGGAGGATATCAGCGAGATCACGGACTTGAGTGTTTCGGAGATCGAAAAGTTGAGATAAGAATTGCGGGCAGCGATAAGCTGCTCGTTTTTGGAATAGGAGGAGCGAGCAGTATTAAGCGACATAGAGAAGAGGCGTGCGGGACTCTGACACGTTGATTGCACGCAACTTGAGCAGAGGCTCGCAAGAAGTTTAAGGAACAAATGCGAGAGAAAGCCCGCAAAATGCTGGCAAAAGGCTACGACCTGGAGGACATCAGCGAGATCACGGACTTGAGTATTGCCGAACTAAACAAACTTCAACAGAGTCTTCGCTCGCCTCAGTAACCGTTACACAAACCCAGCGAAATGAATTTGGCAAAGCTTCAAATTTGTCAAAAAGATTTTGACCTTCCCTGACTTTTATAGTATTATTCAGGAGTTGAATAAAACAAGAATGGAGTAATAAATGTTAGTACCTACAGTAATTGAGAACACATCACGCGGCGAAAGAGCCTATGACATTTATTCGCGGCTTTTAAAAGACCGGATTATCATGCTGTCCGGCGAAGTTGAAGACAATATGGCTAATACAATCATTGCGCAGCTATTATTTTTGGATGCGCAGGATTCTAACAAAGATATCTACCTCTATATCAATTCCCCTGGCGGCGTGATCACGTCAGGTCTCGCAATTTTGGACACGATGAACTTCATCAAGTCTGACGTGCAGACGATCGCAATGGGGATGGCAGCTTCGATGGCAAGCGTCCTTCTCACAAGCGGCACCAAGGGCAAACGCTTTGCGCTGCCAAATGCGGAAGTCCTAATCCACCAGCCACTTGGCGGTGCTCAGGGTCAGCAGACCGACGTCGAAATCCAGGCTAACCATATGTTAGAAACACGGAAAAAATTGAACCAGATTCTCGCAAAAGCAACTGGTCAAACTTTAAAGAAAATTCAGACTGACACGGAGCGTGATAACTATATGACCGCTCAAGAGGCAAAAGATTACGGCTTGATTGATGATATCATGACTAATACACCAACAGCTAAGAAATAGTTCGGACTAACACCCATTTCAAAAGTGGGTGTTTTTTTATCCTCAGAATTCATATCCATCTCTCAAAATCCGACTAGACCAATTTGGAAATTCGTTTGACAACATATCTCATAAATGGCATAATGTTCGAGGTTTGAACGAATATTAAATCCAAAAAAAGATATAGACCAATTTGAAAAGAGGATAAAAATATGTGTGGAATTGTCGGCGTCATCGGACGTGAAGATACGACAGAAATCTTATTGAACGGATTAGAAAAATTAGAATATCGTGGCTACGACTCAGCTGGCATCTTCGTGACTTCAGAGCACGGAGAGGGTCATCTGGTGAAAGAAAAGGGCAAAATCGCAGATTTGCGGGCAGCCGTCGGCTCTGAGGTTCAGGGAACGCTCGGAATTGGGCATACCAGATGGGCAACGCACGGAATCCCCAGCGACCACAACGCGCACCCGCAGGTTTCGGCTAACGGTCGTTTCTACCTTGTGCACAACGGCGTGCTTGAAAACTACGAAGAATTAAAAGCAAAATACTTGTCAAACGTTACTTTTACTAGTGAAACTGACACCGAAGTGGCAGTCCAGCTCGTGGAATATCTTGTCGACCAAGAGGGCTTAGACGTGCTGGCAGCTTTTCGCAAAATGGTCAGCATGATGAAAGGCTCTTACGCTTTCTTGATGATCGACCAAACTCAGCCAGATCAGCTTTACGTTGCCAAGAACAAAAGCCCGCTCTTGATCGGCTTGGCAGACGGCTTTAACGTAGTCTGCTCCGACAGTCTGGCGATGCTGAGCCTGACTCACGAATTCGACGAACTCCATGACGGCGAAACAGCGATCGTCACTAGCGACCACGTTGAAATCTTCGACCCCAACTATCAGGTGGTCGAACGGAAGCCTTACAAAGTTTCCTTGGACGCCGATGCAGTCGACAAGGGAACTTATCCTTTCTTTATGTTAAAAGAAATCGACGAACAGCCAGCAGTAATCCGCCGCTTAGTGAGCACTTACTTAGGCGAACGTGATGACTATCGCTTTGATCCGCAGCTAATTGCCAAAATGGCTGAGGCTGATCAAATTTATATCGTCGCAGCAGGTACAAGTTATCATGCAGGTCTTGCGGCGAAACAAATCGTCGAGGAAGTCGCTAAAATGCCGGTCGCCGTTGAGCTGGCTAGCGAGTTTGGCTACCACCTGCCAATCCTTTCCAAGCGCCCGTTCTTCGTCTTCTTGTCCCAAAGCGGCGAGACCGCAGACAGCCGCCAAGTGCTGGTCAAGATGAAAGAGCTGGGCTACCCGAGCTTGACGATCACAAACGTTGACCGCTCAACGCTTTCTCGTGAGGCTGATTTCACTGTTTTGCTAAACGCTGGTCCCGAAATTGCGGTGGCTTCGACGAAAGCTTATACAGCTCAGATTACCGTCATGGCGCTGTTGGCTAAAGCCTTAGGGCAAAAGCTCGGCACCGACGATGGCAAAATTGATCTGCGCAGCGAACTCAGTCTAGCAGCAAATGCGATGCAGACAATTGTGGATAACAAGGAAGCAATCGAAGGATACGCCAAAGAATTCTTCGAAACGACGCCAAAAGCGTTCTACATCGGACGTGGTCAGGACTACTTTGCGAGCTTGGAAGCAGCGTTGAAGCTAAAAGAGATCTCCTACATCCAAGCTGAGGGTTTCGCCGCAGGTGAATTGAAGCATGGCACGATCTCGCTCATTGAAAATGGGACGCCCGTCATTGCGCTTATCACCGATCAGGCAACAGCAGGACTGACACGAGGCAACATTAAAGAAGTCGAGGCTCGGGGAGCGAAAACTTTGAAAATCGTGAGCGAGAACTTGGCAGAATCAGCGGATCAATTGGTGCTGCCAGCCATCGCTTCGGTGCTCTCGCCGCTTCTAACGGTAATCCCAGCGCAACTCTTAGCATATTACGCAACGATTCAGCGGGGCTATAACGTTGATCAACCGAGAAATCTGGCGAAAAGTGTGACGGTTGAATAACAAATTGCAGGCGTGAGCCTGTTTTTTTGTGGGAAATTGTGCGAAAATAGAGGCGAATAAGATCAAAGAGGGATGATTGTGAGTAAAATAAAAACCGAAGTTGAAAGCTTTACCTTGGATCATACGCTGGTCAAGGCACCATACGTCCGCTTGATCGCCCGAGAGAAGGGGCAAAAAGGAGACGTGATCTCTAATTTTGATTTGCGGCTCTGTCAACCGAATCAAACAGCGATTCCAACGGCAGGCTTGCACACGATCGAACATTTGTTGGCGGGTCTCTTGCGAGATCGCATGTCAGGCGTGATCGATTGTTCGCCGTTTGGCTGTCGGACGGGCTTTCATCTCATCACTTGGGGCGAACCGAGCACCACAGAAGTTGCTCAGGCGCTCAAAAGTTCACTTGAAGCTATTGCAAACGAGATTGAATGGAGCGATGTGCCAGGCACCGACAAGTACAGCTGCGGCAATTATCGTGATCATTCGCTATTCTCGGCAAAAGAGTGGTGTCAAGATATTTTGGCACAGGGAATTAGCGACGACCCATTTAAACGGCACGTAATCTAAGGTCTTTTTGTCAAATTTTACAAATATTTTATGGTTAATTGAATGAGCGAGAACTTTTTACGTGTTAAAATGGTACTTGTAAGTTGATACTTATATTTCTTTTGGGAGGAAAATTAATGAGTAAGAAATTTAACAAAAGCGCAGTAATGGTCGCTGCAACAATGCTCGGCATGGGTGGTGTAATCACTACTCCATTGACAGTATTTGCTGACAGTGCCGGTGCTGCAGCCGGTGGTGATGCCAATGCTTCAACAACTACTCCGGCAACTAACCCTGCAATCCAATGGAAGGGTGGCGGAGCTAACGGCTCGGTTGTGGTTGGTCAAGATGCTACAACTGCAACTCCTGCGACGGGAACATCCATCGCCGGAATCTCTTGGCATACTGATGCTGCTAGCGCTATTCTTTCACTATTAGCAGTACCTAACTTAGACTTTGGTGCTTGGAAGTATACTGCTGGAGCTGATGGAGATGGTGCTTCAAATACAGTTTGGTATCCAGGTCAAGCAACAGCTGCAAAGACGGGTTCTTACGATCACGGAGGGATTACAGGAACTGCCAATTTTGCACCTTTGTTTGCTGATAAGACAGCTGTTGATGTTGATACTGCAACAAATAGAGCAAAGGAAGACGTTGATGGTTTCCAAGCAGCAAAAACTGCATCAGCTGCGGGTTCAAATGCAGCTCAGATTGCTACTGCAAAAAAAGATCAGGCAGCTTCTGGAGCTAGCGCTCACCGTTTTTTGGCAGTGAGAGATGGACGAGCTGGAGTTGCAGGTTGGAAAGTTCAGTTGGCTGTTGGTTCTTTTGACCGTGATGGTAGTTATGATGGAACTGCTGCTAACAATGATGGAACAACTAATGGTAATTCTCCACTTGGTGCGAGGTCTAAATTAGAAGGTGCAGCAATTATGATTAATACTGGAACCGATGGAATTAAGACTAGCAAGACAATGGATAATTTACTAACTGGTGCTAAAGCTCCAAAAGGTCCGACAGGGGATGCAGCAATTGTATACGCTGGTAAAGATCGAAATTCTGTTGTCGGGACGAAACCAACTCCTAATGACCCTAATTCGACGGGTTATAAATATGGTGATCCAGTAACTATTTTCAGTGCAACTCAAAGTACTGACCCCGGAAATGGTGCTGGTGGTTGGATAATGGACTTTGGTAAAAAGAATAGTGCGATGTTTACCAGTCCAATTGAAGGTTTAGGTACTTATACTGCAAGTTTGCAGTGGACTTTAGTAGCTGCTCCTTAAACAATCTAGATGATTATAAATGAACATTAGTGATGAGCTAATGTTTTTTTTTAGGAAAAATGGTATTTTTTTTTGACTTTTGGGTAACGACTCGAACGAAATATTGTTAAAATTAAGAAAAGTTTATTTAGAGGAAGCTAATGAAAAAAAAGTTTAGAATCATTTTTGCTATTAATATTTTTTTTCTTGCAATATTTTTGAATGAAAAGTTTGTAAGAGCTGATGGTGTACCATTCGATGTTTCAGTTATCACTCCGGAAAATCAAGTTGATGGCATAAATGGGTGGTTTAATGTTAAGGTTAAACCTGGTGATAGGCAGATTTTTCAATTAAACGTTAATAATCGTTCTAATCAGAAAATTCGAGTCGAAGTTGTTCCAACGGACGCAACTACTGCAAATTCAGGAGAAAGAGCCTATATACCGTTCAGCGGGCAAGTTGATCCCAGCCTTAAATATCGGTTTCCAAAGTTAACTCAAAAATCAAAGAAAATTACTATTCCGGCTCAGGATTCAAAATTAGTGACTTTTACAGTCGACGTCCCTAAAGGAGCCAAGAATCAAATGATTATGGGAGGTTTTTTTGTTAATCAGATTGGAAATAATTCTGAGAAACAAACAATTAGTAAAACTCAAAAGCAGAAAGTTCAATTAAGGAGTTATTATAATTATACGATAGCTGCAGTAATGAAAATTGGTAAAATGCCAGCTCCTAATTTGAAATTAAGTTCAATTGCTCCAGGTTTCCAGGGAGGATATGCCGCCTTTGGTGCCCGCATTCAAAATGAAAAAGCAAATTACATCTCTGATGTGACTGTGGATGCTCAGGTTACTAAGAAGGGGTCACAGAAAATTGTGACGAGTCGTAAGCAATCGGGCGTTGCGATGGCACCCAATTCCAGTTTTACTTATTATATGCAACTAGGAAAATTCTCGGTTTCCCCAGGCGTTTATCATTTGAATTTAGATGCCCGAGGAGCAGGAAAAAAGTGGCACTTCTCAAAGGATTTTGAAGTTACACGTAGTCAAGCTAAGGATTTAAACAACAACAATTTGCTGTTGCCAAAAAGTTATTTGTGGCTTTATATTTTAATTGCAGTAGTTGTACTTGTGCTTTTTGTCGGCGTAGTTATATTTTTCTATTTCCGTGGTCAAAATAAGGCACGACAACGTTTGGAGACAAATCTAAGAACGATGAATAAATCTTCTGGAACGTCAGAAGATTCAAATACTGATAATAATCGTAAGAGAGGAGCTCCACGTCGGAGAAGAAAATGAGAATTATTAAAAAAATAGGTTGGATTTTTATTTCTATTTTAGTTATTTTAATGGCATCCACCCCAGCATTGGCTGATGATCAAGGGGGCACTTACACAGTAAAACCGAATTTTCCGACAAACCAAATTTCCAAATATAATAATGGATATTTTGATTTATTGGTAACTCCAGGGCAAAAGCAACAAATCTCCATTGATATTAGCAATAATACAAATGCAACTAGGAAGTATCGAATCTTAGCAGTTAGTGCTAAGACAACCTCGCAGATAGATACTAACTATGATGGAGGAGGATTTAGTAATGATAAATCATTAAAATATGATTTTGCAAAATTTGGTTTTACCCCGAAAACAGTTCAGTTAAAACCAAAATCTCAATTAACAGTCCCTTTAGACTTTACTGTACCTAACACTCCTTTTAAAGGAATTATTTTGGGTGGAATCTTGGTGAGAGATTATTCTCCACAGAGTAATTCAAAAACTCAAGATGGAAAATCCAAAATGCAGCTGAAAAATTATCTCAATTATGTAATTGCAATTCGGATGACGGAAGATCAGCAAACGATTATTAAACCGGAATTAAAGATATCTAATATTCACGCTATCTCTTATCATTCATATCCGTCAACAGGTGTAGTTCTTAGAAATACTGCAATGGGTATGGGTTCCGATGTTTCGGTTAAAGCAACTACGTATCTTAAAAAAGATCCCAAAATACGTGCTACAAATGTTGCAAATAATGGGAAGATTGCTCCCAATACAATCTTTACTTTTCCTATTCTCTGGACAGCAAACAAACGGATAACTCCAGGTAAATATCATCTCGATATGACCGTTAAGACGTCGGAACGTAATTTCAAATTTTCTCGTGACTATACAATTACGCCAAGTCAGGCAGCAGCAATTGATAAAGCTAATCCACAGATCAAGAAAAGTTATCTCTGGCTGATTATCCTTATCATCGTCATCGTGATATTGCTAATTATTCTTGGATTTGCACTATTCTTCTTCATGGGTCGTGGTCGTGGACGCCAAGAGAGTAATGCAGGATTCCCGCAGAATATGGATGGTATGCAGAAGAAACAATTTAAAGAAATGATGCGTGAACAAAAGAAACAATTTAAAGCTCAACAAAAAGCTCAGAAGCGCAAGAAATAAATGGACGAACTCGTTAACACGAGTTCTTTTTTGTTTTAAAATATAACCTCTTTCAAAAATTTAATTCGCTATTTTGCACAAAGAATGTTACGCTTTTGTTATTAAATTAAAAAGGAGTAAAAATTTGAAAAATAAATTAAAAACAGCGATTGCTGTTTTAGGAATGGCGATGGGTATCGCTATAACAGCTCAGCCAGTTTTGGCTGATAGCAGTCCGAACGAAGTTTCTGCGCAAAGCAGTTCTAAATTGACACGTGGCGAGGGTACAATCGTCAAGAGCGGAACCTGGGGCACCAGTAATTGGGATTATATAGAAAATGGTAATGAGAAGATCCTCCAGTTTCATGCTGGAACATTGGGTACCGGTGGGATTTTTAGTATAGGTACCCCTGACTATACGGGGATTACTAGAGTTCAGTTTGATCAGGGAGTAGTTCCGAATCCTGATTCATCAATATTGTTTTCTTATTTGACGAATTTGCAACAAATTGAGGGATTGACAAATTTCGATACTTCAAATGTCACTAATATGTCCGGAATGTTCCAATTATGTTGTTCATTGCAGAGTTTAGATTTAAGTAATTTCGATACTTCCAACGTTAAATACATGGGTTTGATGTTTTCTATGTGCCAAAGTTTAGCTAGTTTAGACTTAAGTAATTTTGATACAAAAAAAGTTTCATATCAGGATCGAATTTTTTATAATACAACAAATCTTAAACATTTAGTTTTATCACCCAAGGCAGTATTTAATTATATTTTGCCAGATATCCCAGCAAAAGGAACAGTATTACCAGACAGAAAAATCGTTGATTCACCTAACTGGGTTGCAACCAGCGGTTATCAGAAAGGAAGCAAATACTCTCCATCGCAACTTTTAAGAATCACTGATCGTGATCAAATAACAACATATGATTGGGATATTCGGAGTTTATATGATATAGCATCCGAAACAAAATCCGTTACTAGAACAATCAACGTTCAACAGTTAGACGATTCAGTCAAGACATACACCCAAACGGCTACCATCTCTAGAAAGAACAAGGTAAATGGTGACGGCACTCAAATTTATGGTGAATGGTCGAAAGCTCATTGGGACAAGTTTGATGTTCCAGTTATCCATGGGTATGAAGCAAACGAGACTAGCGTTCCGCTTCAAGGAATTAATGGAGAAACAGCTGATCAAACTATCGATATCTATTACACGCCAATTGAGGAAAGTGTGACGATTAATTACGTTGATGCTGATGGTACGATTGTTGGAACCAAGGTTATTAGTGGTGAATTTGGTGATGTGCTCTCAATCAGATATCGTGCGCCAAAGGGTTACGAAATAGTTGATGATTTAGAATCATTTGCTACTTCTATAACAGTTGATGGCAGTGGAGATAAAGTGATTAACGTGAATGTTGATCATAAAACGATGCAAAGCTCAGAATCCAGAACAGTCGTAAGAACTGTTAATATTCATCGACCTAACGGGACTATGAAGAGCTATCCTCAAACCGTTGTTATCTCACGCAAGGTGATTATTGACCAGGTAACGCATGCGAAAACTTACGGCAGCTGGAGTACTGGAACTTTTGATGAAATCATCGTCCCAACGATTGCAGGCTATACACCGAATCAAACTGTCGATGCCGAGACAGTTACGTCAGAAACTCAAAACAAAGTTATCGACGTGTATTACATAAAGAACTAATTTTATAAAGCAATCATCCTTAAGAATTACTAAAGGTTGGTTGCTTTTTTAGGTATCATCGTAGCCGTTTCCTCAATAACCAGAAGGATTTTTACCAAAAATAGATAAAAATTATTTCTATTTTGACTTACCTAGCCGGTTTTTCCTGGTATGATTAGACATGTAGTAAGATTTATTCACTACTCATTTGGGAGGATAAAAAATGAAACGAAATTTTTCTAAAATTGGTAGTTTAGCCACTGTTGCATTGATGGCAACACCAGTTTTAACTGCTATTAGTGGAACTACAGTATTTGCTGCAGCAGCAGGTACTGGTCAAAACGGAAATGGTACTGGCAGAGTTATTGCTGAGAATTCACAAAGTGTCAATACTTCAGCAATTGCTGCGGGAACACCAGCTTCTGCAGCAGGAACTAGCGTGGCTGCTGTTGAATTCTACGCAGGTGATCTTTCTCTTGATCGAGTTCCACAGTTTGACTTTGGTGCTCATGAACTTCAGGCGAGCGTTAATTACAATCTTTATTCAGCAGCGCCAGTCTTGGGTTCTGACTATGAGGATGTTACAAGTACAGATCCGAAGACTAGTGACTTAGGCTTATACCGGACCTTACAAGTAACTGATCGTACTGGTGGTAGTAAAGGTTGGAAGATCACTGCTTGGGCTACGCCGTTTAAGATCGACGGTGATACGACTGGGTTCCAGATGAACCCGACAAGTATTAGTCTTAAAGGTGCAGATATTGAGCTTGATCGCTCAAAATTAGTTGCAAATTCAACTAAGCCAGATGGTTATGCCCATGTTTATCAGGCTGACGGAACTGCAGCTGATGCTCCAGGTGA
The DNA here is from genome assembly GCF_033095985.1 of Xylocopilactobacillus apicola. Taxonomy (NCBI): domain Bacteria; kingdom Bacillati; phylum Bacillota; class Bacilli; order Lactobacillales; family Lactobacillaceae; genus Xylocopilactobacillus; species Xylocopilactobacillus apicola. The sequence continues at coordinate 2,070,143 of NZ_AP026802.1, read as the reverse complement.
AATTACTGCAAATGCAATTAACTTTTCTACAGATGGCACCGTAGCTAATGTAACGGGCGGGGTTCAAACAATTTGGGAAGCTCAGTCTGGGCTTAATACAAATAACGTAGCTTATGGTAAAGGTACTTGGGCAGCCGATTTTAATAAAGAAACTGCAGCTACTTTGAACTTACCATTAGATCAGCAGACTAAGATTGGTATTTTCAAGTCCACAATTAATTGGACTTTACAAGCTGGAGTTTAAATTACTAAACTAAAGGGGATAATGATTCTTGAATTATAAAAAAAAGCAAGGGATCTTAGCTGTATTTTTGGTTCTCTTGTTCATGTTTCAATTATTTCCCGTTAAAAAGGCACAAGCAGATGTAGAGACAGACCCGAAAAAGTTTGCAAGCATTGCGGTGCCTTTTTTTACGGCTAAACTTGTTCCTCCTGCTAATCAAGCTGAGGGAACCAATATTAACTACTTTGATATAAGAGTTGAACCTGGGAAAAGTCAGGTTCTTCAGTTGTATCTATCAAGTACAGCAAAAAAGAAACAAAAAATCACCATTACTCCAACTAACGGTGTAACGAGCGGCGGAAACATCATTGCTTCTGGAGAAGGAATTCCAGCAGATCCTTCCAACAAAAATCCGTTTACTTCTTTTGGAATAAAGAAAGCAGTAATTAACTTAAATCCTGGTGAAATTAAAATAGTTACAATTAATTACACAATGCCTAAACAACAATTTGACGGATTAATGATCGGCGGCTTATTTGTTCATACGACACTGAATTCGGAAAGTGATGCAGGAAAGACAAAAGATCAAAAGTCTGCGTTGAGATTTGAAAATAATTATTCGTTAGGAATTCAAGTCCTTATGAGCGAGACCGATAAATTGGTGCTAGCAGACATGAAAGTTAAGACTATTATTCCTCAAAGCTATCAAACAGCACCAGCCATTGGGGTAAAACTTCAAAATCCTAAGATGCAATATATGGACGGACTTTCAATCGATGCGACCGTTACTCGTCTTGCTAAGACTAGTGATCAGCATAATAAGAAAGTAAACGGTTATAAATTTGCGCCGACCAGTAATTTTACTTATATGATTCCTTGGCGTCCGAGCGAGAAGATGGAACCAGGGAAATATCGTCTAGATTTAAAGGCGAAGGCTAAGCAAGATCATCTGCCTCTAACAGCAGAACAGAAGAAACAGCAAGAGTGGAACATCTCTAAAGAATTCACGATTACTAAATCGCAAGCCGATGACATTAATCGCAAGAATCCGAATTACAAACCAGACTATACTTGGCTTTACATTCTCATTGGAATTCTTGCGGTACTTCTAGTAATCTTCTTGTTCTGGCTCGTGTTTACTTTGGGTCGCAAACGCACTAATAAGAATATCCAACCAAAGAAATAGTCAAATTTTATAAAAAATATCTTAAAAATCGGTATCCTTACACATGGTAAGTTTGTTATATTTAAGGTAGTATTTCGGATCATGGGAGGAGAAATAGTGAAGAAATCGGTTAATCTTCAGCGATTCGCTTTTGGATCAGTTTTGTTGTCTGCAGTTTTCTCGATGTTTTCTAACGAGGCACTTGTTTTTGCAGGCACTAATCCTGCAGGAGCAGGTCTTGGCAGCAATCCGACTGGCAGTGGTCGACTCGTTGGAGAAGATGAACAAAGTAAAGCAGTAAACGGGATTGTGAACTCTGGTAGCTCTTATTCTACTGATAGCAAAGGAGTTTTAGAGTTTGGTGCGGGCTTCTTGGCGCTCGATTCAGTTCCTGATCTCCATTTTATGCCAACTTTTGCGGGTTCACGTAACAGTACTTTGATGAATAACACGCGCGGTGGCTATGTGGGGACAGATTTTGCTGACGGTAATGCTTACGGCAAGCTGCAAGTTTCCGATTATCGTTTCTCGGGTCAGCCATACGATCCGGCAACTTCTAAGCCATTGAATGGTTGGACTCTGTCAGCACAATTGGGCTACTTCTCTCCTGCTGGAGGAAGTGGAGCGCACACTGATCCTAATTATAACGATTCGGGTGCAGCAGCTTACGGGGGAACTGCTCCAAGTACGCCGCCAACAACAGTTGGTGCCAACGATTGGGCAATTTTTCTCGATAATAAGAAAGCAGCAGTTGACCGTAACACTGCTCATAGCGCTAATTTTCGCAATAACGTGACTTTATCGGCAGCTCCGATGTATCAATATCCAAAAGGCTCAGATGTTAACTACAACGACACCTCAACCTTGATTGCTGGCGGACCGCAAGTTAAGATCTGGTGGACGCCTAAGAGTTCGTCGACACCGGCAGCTTACGGCGGATTTGGTCGAACTGCCGCCTATTATGACAGTTCGACGACAGCGGCGCTGAAAGTAGGCAATAAAGCCACAGATGGTAATTATTATGCGCCAATTACTTGGACGCTAATGGCGGGAAGTAATTGACAAGTGCAAGAAAACCGGCTTCTCTTTCAGAGGTCGGTTTTTTAAGTTAAACTATAAAGAAAAAACGAGAAAGGCGTTGGAGAATATTAGAAAATTTGTAATATCATCATTTCTTTTATTGATGGGTATCATTTGTACGTTCAATCAAACATTAGCTGCTCAAGTTGATAAGCCAGGCGCTAATTTTGTTGTGACGCCCAATCGAGACTTAACCCCCAATTCTAATCCCGAACATAACAATAACCTTTGGATTACAGTGACGGGCACTGAACAGACCATTGGACTTAATATCGATAATAAAAGCGATAAAGACGGCGATTTTCTAATCGTTGCTAATTCTGCTTACACCGGCGTTGACGGGCAAATTCACTACGATTTACGTGCGCCTGAGCGAGATGAAACGCAACTTTATAATTTTCGCTATCTGGTGAAAGACAATGAACAGCGAGTGACAGTTCCTGCCAACACCAAGCAAAGTTTCAAACTGAATTTGGAGCTGCCCCAAGATTCGTCTTATCACGGTCAAGTATTGGGTGCGGTGACAGTTTATCAGTTGAATAGCCAGGATAAATTTAAGAAGGGCGCTAAGACTGAAATTGTGAATCGTTTTGCGGTTGGCTTTCCGATTGCCCTGAATTTTGGCGGCAGCGAAATCCCAGTCAATTCGCTCAAAGATCCATTTAAGATCGGCGTTGTCCAGCCAGGTTTTGGCCTGCGGGGCGGCTTAGCGATTCTCGCCCAACTGCGTAATACCAAGCCAGCTCAGATGCTGGATTTTACAGTCAAAGGCAAGATTACCGATGTTAAGACCAAGCGAGTGCTTTTTCGTGCGAAGAATGAAGGTGTGCAGATGGCACCTAACTCAATTTATAATTACCAGATTTATTGGACGGCAAAAGATGGTCTGAAGGCAGGTACTTACCAGATCGCACTTGATATTCAGATGCCAGGAAAAGATAAATATCACCTTAAGAAGAACTTCACGATCACTCCAAGCCAAGCGGCTAAACTGAATGAACATGTCGGGATCAAACCGGATTATCGCTGGCTCTACATTTTACTTGCAGTGATCGCTTTAATCCTTTTACTCTTGCTGACGTTCTTCATTAGTCGGCACCAAAGAAATAAGCATGACCAAAAAAAGCTGATGAATTAATCATCGGCTTTTTCAATTGCAGTTTTCTCAGTGAAAACCTTCTTCAAAGTTTGGTACAAATTGAAGTATTCAGTTTCGTTAGCATCGAGATTCCAATCTACGATGATCTTGTCAGTTAAATCTTTGTGGCTGTAAATCTTGTCAATGTCGGCGATTGATGAAACTATCACATCAGCATCGCTTGGATCGTCTCCTTCGTTTTCAATATCAACGAAGGATAAATCGTCAAGGAAGGTCATCACATCCCGAGTGACGAGATCGCTGCTTTCCAGAATTAATTTTACTTTGACCGCTTCATTTGACTTGAAGAAGCGCAGATAAGGAATCATTAAATACTGAATCTCATCGATTACTTTTTGTTCGGCAATCAGATATGGTCGATATTTAGACTCTTCGTGCTTCTCATTAACGAAGTTGCTGACGATTTTGTAAGGCGTCGAATTGTTATAATCGATCGCATTATCTTGATCGTAGAAGTCGTTAAACTGGAAGTAATCACCCTTCATCACGTAATAAGAGAAGAAGATGCGCATCAAGTTCGCTTGTAACGGAATATTATTTGCGAGTTGTTGATCGCGTTCGCCGTCAATCAAGTGCTTTTGTGTCTCGGTGATGAACTCTTCAGTCAACTCCCAGATCGTTCCCTGGTCGGCTTTAATTTCTTGGTAAATCTTGTTTGAAATCTCGTCGTTGGAATTCGGGAAGATTAACGATTGAAGCCGGAAGAAGAGGAAAAATTGGCTTTCTACCAAGAGCTGCTCGTTACTAATATTTGGAAAGTTAACATTGTTAAATGATCGATCCAAATTAAACGCCGTCAAATTTCGGGGGAAGATCTCATTAAAAGATTCCATGTCAGAAATCTGATATCCATGAATGACACGAATTCGGCTGATACTCCAAAACAACACCGTCCGAATTGTGACAACCGGATCATTTAATTCATTTGGTTCTAATTGAAGCTGCTGCGAAACATCGAAGTAGCTCGTAGATTTAAAAGGCCATTCCAATCCACGGAAACTCAACCAATAGAAGCAGTAGAGAAAGAAGCGAATTCTTTTTTCGTCGCCAATCAATCCAAGTTCATTATAAGAAATTTTGATTTGATATTTCTCTAGGAGAACTTTCAAAGGTGCATTTTTTCTTAATAAAGTTGAACGCGAGATGAAATGATCTTGGCAGAACTTCTCAACATTAGGATTTGCGCCCTGTACGATATAATTGATAAATTGAAAGACGATCGACCTTTTAAGTAAGAAAAGACGATACATATCAATCGTAATGGGAATTTGCTTCGAACTAAGAAATGTCTTGCGATCGAGTTTCTGCAAATTAGCGTTGGGGAAACCTTTGATGTCTTCTAATAATTCTTGTAAAATGTTGTAGGTTTGTTGATAGCTAACACCCATCGCATTTGAAATATCAATAATTGTATAGTTAGTGCCCTCAAAGGACTTGAGGATTCTAAACATTGAAAATTTTTGATATTCACCTTTTTCTAAAATTGTTTCTTCAAATAACATATATTTCCCTTTATCTAAAAAGTTGCTTTTTCGCGATAACTTAGCTTATGTCAATATTCTAAAATAATTTTTCGGTTTTTGAAATTAAGAATCAAAATAACTTAGATAATTTTTTGCAAAGTCCTTGCAAACTGTGCGGTTTTTACCAATAATAAAAATAAAAAAAGAAATGGAGAAGTGATCTTGCTCGATATTAAAGTGATTAGGGAGAAACCCGATTGGGTCAAAGATAAGTTAAAATGGCGGGGCGTTAAGCCTGAGGAAATCGACGAACTTCTATCAATTGACGCCAAACGTCGCGAGATGCTGGTTAAGACGGAGACGCTCAAAGCCAAGCGTAATGAAGTAAGTGAACAGATTGCGCAAAAGAAACGAAACCGCGAGAATTCTGATGAGCAGATTGGCCAGATGCGTTCAGTAGGTGCTGAGATTAAAGAACTAGATGAACAATTAGCAGAAGTTAACGAAAAATTTAACTATCGAATTGTGCGGTTGCCTAACATTCCCGCTGATGATGTGCCGATGAGCATGAACGAAGAAGACGCAGAGGAAGTTCGTACGTGGCACGAAAAAACAAAACTTCCATTTAAGCCAAAAGCACATTTTGAAATTGGTGAGGAGCTTGGACTGCTTGATTTTCAGCGTGCAGCAAAAGTTGCGGGCTCTCGTTTTGTCTATTATTACGGCAAAGGAGCTGAGTTGGAACGGGCGCTAATTAACTTTATGTTAGATGAGCATCATAAAGAAGGTTACAAAGAAATGCAAGTTCCTTATTTAGTGAATGACGAATCAATGTTTGGAACGGGACAATTTCCGAAGTTTACCGAAGATACTTATACGATTACCAATGAAGATAGCGACCTTACTTTGATTCCAACGGCGGAAGTTCCTCTAACTAACTACTATCGCGGAGAAATTTTGCCAGCAGAGAAGCTGCCGATTTATGTGACTGCTTTTAGTCCTTCTTTTCGTTCGGAGGCAGGAAGTGCAGGTCGTGATACCCGTGGCTTAATCCGGATGCACCAATTCCATAAAGTTGAAATGGTGAAATATGTTTTGCCCGAGAATTCTTGGGAGGAACTAGAGAAGATGACCCACGATGCTGAGAATATTTTGCAGAAATTAAATCTTCCTTATCGGGTCATCAAATTAGCAGCAGGAGATGCTAGTTTTACTTCGGCGAAGACTTACGATTTAGAAGTTTGGATGCCAGCCCAAGATACTTATCGCGAGGTCTCTAGCTGCTCCAACTGTACAGACTTCCAGGCGCGCCGTGCCCAGATTCGCTACCGCACAGAAGATGGGTCAGTTAAACTAGTTCATACATTAAATGGCTCAGGTCTAGCAGTTGGTCGAATTGTGGCAGCAATTTTGGAGAATTTCCAAAACGCTGATGGCTCAGTTAACGTGCCAGAAGTCTTGGTTCCCTACTTCCATAATCAGACGAAGATCGAGGCAGATCCTGACTTTATTAAACCTTAATAAAAAAAATCCTCAAAAAAAGGGGATTTTTTATTTACAAAAGCGAGAAAGCAGGTATAATGATATATATCTTGTTTGAGAGATAACCGATGTTTTTGCGGCCGAAAAAAGGAAAAAGGTCAAAAAAGCGGTCAACGAAGAAGAACGAAAAAAGGTTGAAAAAAAGAGTTGACAGAGGTTGTTAAACGAGGTAATATATAAAAGTTGTCGCGAGCGAGCGAAGAGTTGAAAGAAGCTAGTAGCGGTGAGGGATGACGGAACATTTGCTCTTTGGAAACTGAACAAGTCAAGCTCAGAAGTGAAGATGAAAATTCTGAAAATTCGAGAGAAGGAAAGAAGAAGTAGTTGAGAGCTTCAAACCCCTGTTGAGGAGATCAACAGCGAGAGAGACTCGGAAAACCGACAAGAGGGTCGTAAAACCACAAAGGATAACGAGAATTATTGAAAAGCCAGTAAGGTTTAAGATAATGAGTTAGAGAAATCAAATGAGAGTTTGATCCTGGCTCAGGACGAACGCTGGCGGCGTGCCTAATACATGCAAGTCGAGCGAGGGAAGCAGAGGAAACCTTCGGGTGGAATCAGTGGAACTAGCGGCGGATGGGTGAGTAACACGTAGGTAACCTACCGAATAGACGGGGATACCATTTGGAAACAAGTGCTAATACCGGATAGAGCAGATAATCGCATGATTAACTGAGGAAAGGGCGGCTTAAAGCTGTCGCTAATCGATGGACCTGCGGCGTATTAGCTAGTTGGGGAGGTAAAGGCTCACCAAGGCGATGATACGTAGCCGACCTGAGAGGGTAAACGGCCACATTGGGACTGAGACACGGCCCAAACTCCTACGGGAGGCAGCAGTAGGGAATTTTCCACAATGGACGAAAGTCTGATGGAGCAACGCCGCGTGAGTGAAGAAGGTTTTCGGATTGTAAAGCTCTGTTGTTAAAGAAGAAGGGTGAGTAAAGTAACTGGTATTCACTTGACGGTATTTAACGAGGAAGTCACGGCTAACTACGTGCCAGCAGCCGCGGTAATACGTAGGTGGCGAGCGTTGTCCGGAATTATTGGGCGTAAAGGGAGCGCAGGCGGTTTAATAAGTCTGATGTGAAAGGTCATAGCTCAACTATGGACGTGCATCAGAAACTGTTAGACTTGAGTACTAGAGAGGTCAGTGGAACTCCATGTGTAGCGGTGAAATGCGTAGATATATGGAAGAACATCAGTGGCGAAGGCGGCTGACTGGCTAGTAACTGACGCTGAGGCTCGAAAGCGTGGGGAGCGAACAGGATTAGATACCCTGGTAGTCCACGCCGTAAACGATGAATACTAAGTGTTGGAGGGTTTCCGCCCTTCAGTGCTGCAGCAAACGCAATAAGTATTCCGCCTGAGTAGTACGACCGCAAGGTTGAAACTCAAAGGAATTGACGGGGGCCCGCACAAGCGGTGGAGCATGTGGTTTAATTCGAAGCAACGCGAAGAACCTTACCAGGTCTTGACATCTCCTGAGGTACTAAGAGATTAGTATGTTCCCTTCGGGGACAGGAAGACAGGTGGTGCATGGTTGTCGTCAGCTCGTGTCGTGAGATGTTGGGTTAAGTCCCGCAACGAGCGCAACCCTTATTTTTAGTTGCCAGCAGTAAGATGGGCACTCTAAAGAGACTGCCGCAGATAATGCGGAGGAAGGTGGGGATGACGTCAAATCATCATGCCCCTTATGACCTGGGCTACACACGTGCTACAATGGATGGTACAACGAGTTGCGAACTCGCGAGAGTAAGCTAATCTCTGAAAGCCATTCTCAGTTCGGACTGTAGGCTGCAACTCGCCTACACGAAGTCGGAATCGCTAGTAATCGCGGATCAGCATGCCGCGGTGAATACGTTCCCGGGCCTTGTACACACCGCCCGTCACACCATGAGAGTTTGAGACACCCGAAGCCGGTGAGGCAACCTTTTCGGAGGAGCCAGCTGTCGAAGGTGGAGCAGATGATTAGGGTGAAGTCGTAACAAGGTAGCCGTAGGAGAACCTGCGGCTGGATCACCTCCTTTCTAAGGAAAAAGGAAAGCTTGACTTGTTTAGTTTTGAGAGAGCGAAGTGTTGGGGGATTAGCTCAGTTGGGAGAGCGCCTGCTTTGCACGCAGGAGGTCAGCGGTTCGAACCCGCTATCCTCCATTGACCGGGAGTAGAAGAAGTACGAGAGTATGGAAGCTAAAGAAGGTCAGTGAGACTTGGAGATTGAAAACTGAATATCTACTAAAAGTTGATAGTTGAGAGACTATTAGCTGATAAAGAAGCCACATTGCGCGTTAAGAAGAAGTCCGAGAGGATGGAAACGAGACGAAAAAGAGTCAAAGGTTAAGAAGAAAAGGCGCACGGTGGATGCCTAAGCACCAGGAGCCGATGAAGGACGGAACGAACACCGAAATTCCGCGGGGAGCTGTAAGTAAGCTATAATCCGCGGGTATCCGAATGGGGAAACCCAGATATCTGGAAAGGTATCTACTTAATACTGTAAAGGTATTAAGGGGGAACGTGGGGAACTGAAACATCTAAGTACCCACAGGAAGAGAAAGAAAGATCGATTTTCTTAGTAGCGGCGAGCGAAAAGGAAAGAGCCCAAACCAGCAGTTTACTGTTGGGGTTGTAGGACTGCCATTAAGGTTGGAATAACTAGTTGAAGTTGCGTGGGAAAGCACACGATAGAGGGTAAGAGTCCCGTAAACGAAAGTTAAGAAGAGTGAGGCAGGATCCTGAGTAAGGCGGGGCACGTGAAACCCCGTTTGAAGCAGGGAGGACCATCTCCCAAGGCTAAATACTACCTGGTGACTGATAGAGAAACAGTACCGTGAGGGAAAGGTGAAAAGAACCCCGGAAGGGGAGTGAAATAGATACTGAAACCGTGTGCTGACAAGTAGTCAGAGGCCGTTAAAGGCTGATGGCGTGCTTTTTGTAGAATGAGCCGGCGAGTTATGTTTACGTGCAAGGTTAAGTTGAGAAGACGGAGCCGAAGCGAAAGCGAGTCTGAAAAGGGCGCGAGTACGTAGATATAGACCCGAAACCAAGTGACCTACCCATGACCAGGTTGAAGGTAAGGTAAAACTTACTGGAGGACCGAACCCACGTATGTTGAAAAATGCGGGGATGAGTTGTGGGTAGCGGTGAAATTCCAATCGAACTTGGAGATAGCTGGTTCTCTCCGAAATAGCTTTAGGGCTAGCCTGGAGGAAAGTATAGTGGAGGTAGAGCTCTGTTTGGACTAGGGGCCAGTCAATGGTTACTGAATCCAGATAAACTGCGAATACTGCTATAAAACACCTCTGGAGTCAGACAGTGAGTGATAAGATCCATTGTCGAAAGGGAAACAGCCCAGATCACCAGTTAAGGTCCCAAAATACATGCTAAGTGGAAAAGGAAGTGGGGTTGTAGAGACAACTAGGATGTTGGCTTAGAAGCAGCCATCATTAAAAGAGTGCGTAATAGCTCACTAGTCGAGTGACCCTGCGCCGAAAATGTACCGGGGCTAAGCATGATACCGAAACTGTGGATGTGCATGAAGAATGTACGTGGTAGGAGAGCGTCCTATATGCGGAGAAGCTGTATCGTGAGGAGCAGTGGAGCGTATAGGAGTGAGAATGCCGGCATAAGTAGCGAGAAATAGGTGAGAATCCTATTCACCGAAAGACTAAGGTTTCCTGGGGAAGGTTCGTCCGCCCAGGGTTAGTCGGGACCTAAGGAGAAGCCGAGAGGCGTATCTAATGGACAGCAGGTTGATATTCCTGCACTATATATGACTGATTGAGCGAAGGAGTGACGCAGGAGGATAAGTACGCATGCTGATGGAAATGCATGTCTAAGTATCGAGTCAGGAAAAGAGAGAAAAGCTTTTTTCTGATAATGGTGAGATACGAATGGGAGCGAAATAAAGTAGCGAAGGTACAGATTTCACACTGCCGAGAAAAGCTTCTAGTGAGGGAGTATATACCCGTACCGCAAACCGACACAGGTAGTTGAGGAGAGTATCCTAAGGTGAGCGAGAGAACTCTTGTTAAGGAACTCGGCAAAATGACCCCGTAACTTCGGGAGAAGGGGTGCTGATTAAGAGATTGATCAGCCGCAGTGAAAAGGCCCAAACAACTGTTTATCAAAAACACAGGTCTCTGCTAAATCGTAAGATGAAGTATAGGGGCTGACGCCTGCCCAGTGCTGGAAGGTTAAGGGGAGCTGTTAGGAGTAATCCGAAGCAGTGAACTGAAGCCCCAGTGAACGGCGGCCGTAACTATAACGGTCCTAAGGTAGCGAAATTCCTTGTCGGGTAAGTTCCGACCCGCACGAAAGGCGTAATGATTTGGGCACTGTCTCAACAAGAGACTCGGTGAATTTATAATACCCGTGAAGATGCGGGTTACCCGCGACAGGACGGAAAGACCCCATGGAGCTTTACTGCAGCTTGATATTGAACATTTGTGTAATTTGTACAGGATAGGTAGGAGTCAATGAAACTTGGACGTCAGTTTGAGTAGAGACGCTGGTGGGATACTACCCTGATTAGATGAGTGTTCTAACCTACTACGAGAGATAGAGGGACAGTGTCTGGCAGGCAGTTTGACTGGGGCGGTCGCCTCCTAAAGAGTAACGGAGGCGCCCAAAGGTTCCCTCAGAATGGTTGGAAATCATTCGCAGAGTGCAAAGGCAAAAGGGAGCTTGACTGTGAGACCTACAAGTCGAACAGGGAGGAAACTCGGGCTTAGTGATCCGGTGGTACCGCATGGAAGGGCCATCGCTCAACGGACAAAAGCTACCCTGGGGATAACAGGCTTATCTCCCCCAAGAGTTCACATCGACGGGGAGGTTTGGCACCTCGATGTCGGCTCATCGCATCCTGGGGCTGGAGTTGGTCCCAAGGGTTGGGCTGTTCGCCCATTAAAGCGGTACGCGAGCTGGGTTCAGAACGTCGTGAGACAGTTCGGTCCCTATCCGTCGCGGGCGTAGGAAATTTGAGAGGATTTGTCCTTAGTACGAGAGGACCGGGATGAACATACCGCTGGTGAACCAGTTGTCTTGCCAAAGGCATAGCTGGGTAGCTAAGTATGGAATAGATAATCGCTGAAAGCATCTAAGTGAGAAACTAACCTCAAGATGAGATTTCCCATACCGTAAGGTAGTAAGACTCCTCTAAGAAGAAGAGGTAGATAGGCTGGGAGTGGAAGTACGGCGACGTATGAAGCGGACCAGTACTAATAAGTCGAGGTCTTAACCGGGACGAGAGTAATGTGGTGAAGTAGATATTTAGTTTTGAGTGTCGAAGGACACGAGTGTGGTGGCGAAAGCAAGAAGGAAACACCTGTTCCCATTCCGAACACAGAAGTAAAGCTTCTTAACGCCGAGAGTAGTTGGTGCGTAAGTGCCTGCGAGGGTAGGAAGCTGCCACACAATTGGAGGTTTAGCTCAGTTGGGAGAGCGTCTGCCTTACAAGCAGAGGGTCACAGGTTCAAGCCCTGTAATCTCCACTTGAGTCGTTAGCTCAGTCGGTAGAGCATCTGACTTTTAATCAGAGGGTCGACGGTTCGAACCCGTCACGACTCATACCAGATGAGTTTTTCTGGATACCAGTCTATTGGGTGCTTCTACTAATGTGCGGAAGTAGTTCAGTGGTAGAACATCACCTTGCCATGGTGGGGGTCGCGGGTTCGAATCCCGTCTTCCGCTTTACTAGTGATTAACTGGTAAAGTTTTTAATATTGTGTTGCACCCATAGCGCAACTGGATAGAGTGTCTGACTACGAATCAGAAGGTTGTAGGTTCGACTCCTACTGGGTGCATGCTCGGGAAATAGCTCAGTTTGGTAGAGCACCTGGTTTGGGACCAGGGGGTCGCAGGTTCAAATCCTGTTTTCCCGATTGGAATCGTTGATTTCAACACGATATCGCGGTGTAGCTCAGCTGGCTAGAGCGTCCGGTTCATACCCGGGAGGTCGAGGGTTCGATCCCCCCCGCCGCGATTGCTTGGACCTTTAGCTCAGCTGGTTAGAGCAGGCGGCTCATAACCGTCAGGTCGTAGGTTCGAGCCCTACAAGGTCCATCAGCTGAGCTAAAAAAAGTAGTTGAAAAATTTGTTCGTTTAGTGTTTAATAGTAATATCGCGGGGTGGAGCAGTGGTAGCTCGTCGGGCTCATAACCCGAAGGTCGTAGGTTCAAATCCTGCCCCCGCAATTGGTCGCATGGTCTAGCTGGTTAGGACGCCTGCCTGTCACGCAGGAGATCTCGGGTTCGAACCCCGATGTGACCGTATAGGCTCGGTAGCTCAGTCGGTAGAGCAATGGATTGAAGCTCCATGTGTCGGCGGTTCGATTCCGTCCCGCGCCACTTTTTTATTTTTATGCGGGTGTAGTTTAGTGGTAAAATCACAGCCTTCCAAGCTGTTGTCGCGAGTCCGATTCTCGTCACCCGCTCTTTGGGCCTATAGCTCAGCTGGTTAGAGCGCACGCCTGATAAGCGTGAGGTCGATGGTTCAAGTCCATTTAGGCCCATTTTTTGTATCATGGAGAAATACTCAAGTGGCTGAAGAGGTGCCCTTGCTAAGGGTATAGACCGGGAAACTGGTGCGAGGGTTCGAATCCCTCTTTCTCCGTAACTCCAAGGCATGACGAGATTCTGTTTTTCAGGACTCGCGGATTTGATTAAAGGATAATCTTTATTGGTTATCTTTTTTTGTGGCTCTATAATATTGAGTGTTGATCAGTAATGATCGGCGCTCTTTTTTTACCTATACCAATTTTAGATTTTTGGCAAAACAAAAAAGAAGACCGCTCCGTATGTTAGAATTACACTAACAAGAATTGTTCGAGCAGATGTCTTAAATCGAACTTTCTTGTAAACCTGTGGTGATCCAAAGTAATTATATTAGTGGTTTAACTTTAATATAGATACTTGTTTAATGCTTTTTTTAAGTGTATTCCCCACGTGAGCGGGGGTGATCCTAATCAATCATATTTGCTTTATCTAGCTTCTTTGTATTCCCCGCGTGAGCGGGGGTGATCCTACAGATCTCCATCTTTTCCAAGAGAGTCATCCGTATTCCCCGCGTGAGCGGGGGTGATCCCGATATATTTTTAAAAAATTCAGATCTGACCTTGTATTCCCCGCGTGAGCGGGGGTGATCCTACTATAAAATTACCAGTTTGAGCGCCGTCATTGTATTCCCCGCGTGAGCGGGGGTCACGTTTCGTTAAATAAACTCTGCCCCGACACGCCCATAGAAAGATCAATTTGTTAATTATGTTGAAATTTATTCAAAAAATTGTCACTAAAGGTACAGCAATCAGCAATGTTGCAGAATTTTAGCGTATTAATTGGTAATTATACCGATTATAAAGAAGCTTTCGCGATAGATTGGAGCGCTATTATAAAATTAATTACCAAAGAAAAATCGATCGTCTTATTGACGGAACTTGTAAACCAATCAAACATTTTTCGCTAAATCAACTTTTTGTTGGATTCAGCAATCGTTATCGATGTCACGTATTCGTCAAGGTATTTGCTCCTCACCAAAGAGCTAAGATGAATGCTGAGCTGCAGGTGAACAAGCAATTGAATAATCGTGTCCTTGATATATTTAACGATGAACAGCCGATTTTAATTATGAAGGACTTAGCGCCTGCTGATCTAATCCCCCCAATTACTCGTGAGTTAGCGACCAAAATGGGGGAAATGCTAAGAAAGTTTCATCACGCTGTCCAGCCCTTTACTCAAATTACGAGTTTTCGGGCTAATTTTACTCGTTCAGGATTCGAAGAGCTAAGTGGGAGATTTATTCAAAAACAAGCTATTATAGATGCTGATTTGAGCCATCAAGTCGTTCTTCATGGTGATGTAGGTTTGAGAAATTATAAACTAGTTGCAGGGAAAATTACTTTAATTGACTTTGAGCGTGCTCAATTAGGGATCGCCCAGCGTGATTTTGTTAAACTTTTCTATCAAGATTTTGCTGGCCAAACAGAACTTATTGAAGCTTTCTTAAAAGGGTACGGTGAGTTTAATTCGATTGATCCAGAGACGTGGCTTTTTTTGGTTTTCGATACCGCGCTTGGGATTAAAGATTACGTCACAAAAGTTGATGATCCTGAATTTGCAGCTATAGCAGAGCAAATGTTGGAAGATGTAACGCAACAAAAAAGAGGCTGTGACATAAGTTACAAAAATCGGTCATCCACGCGATTATAATCTAAGTTTAAAGAAAAACGCTGATGAAAAAACGAGATCAGGAACAATTTCGATTTCATCAGCGTTATTTTATTTTTGAGAGACAGTTATGTCACAGCCTCCATTTCTTTAGCTAATAATTTTTCAGCTGTTGTCAGGCGTTCTTCAATTTTTTGGCGTTCGTTTCCGTTTGGCTCGTAGTCAGTTAAATAGTCTTTTTGCTTGCGCAAATTTATCGCAATTCTTTGATAAAGTTTAAAAGTATTCGGATCAATTGAAAGCAGAATTTTGGCTGCTTTTTTTAATTCTCCTTCGTTCTCTAGGACTCTAGCATGCATGATTAATTGCAGATTCTTACGATTTTGGATTTCTCGCTGGTGATAAGCTGCCTCATCATCATATCCGACTGAGCGCAAATAAAATCAGCATCACGTTGCTTTTTGAAAATTTGCCCATTCTTTTTTAATCAAATTCACATTATGAGCCTGATGAACTCAATGATCGCAGAATATTTTTGGATCAATTCACGTCTTTGGTCGGTAATTTTATTTGTTTGATCCAAATATCCCTTTTTTTGAGTCTATTAAGCGGTTTTTTAGATATTCAGGCACAGATTTTTTTTGATGTGCGGATTAATCATCCAACAAAGAGCAATAATATCTCCGTGCAGCAAATCCGTTTTGCTAAGGCAGTATAATCATTACCTTAGAGACAATAGGGATTCACATAGGGAAATACATTATAAGTTGAATAAATTTTATCGAGTTTTTGGGACTTGGTGATTTAGCTGGATTCCTTACTGGCTTGGATTTTTTAAAAATGAAAACGCCGTGATTTTCTTATTTTTAATTACCGTTATATTATTCATAATAATGCGAAATGATGTAGATGTAACCATTTTTTGGGGATTTAATCGGCACAGGACCAAATATCAATAAAAAATGAAGTAAACTTTGAAGTGTTTTTTCAATTTCTGGTAGTAAAATAAATCAGTTGGATAGACCTTTTTTATTGAATAGAAGAATAGAATAATGAAAAATAGAAAAATATTAGTAGTTTCTTCAACTATAATTTTTAGTATTTTATTAGTATTTGCCCTGCTACATGGATTTACCAGCTATGCGGGCAATCAGCCTGAAAGCTCTCATGGAGAACAAATTTCGCCGTCAGGCCTTTTAAAGACAGGTCAGGAGCAATTCACTTTTGATAATTTTGATAATATAAATTTTACTTGTCGGGTCGTAAAATATAATGGAACTGACCCAGAGGTAACAATTCCGGATACGGTAACTCAGGGGGGTAATACCTATAAAGTAACGACTACCGGAGATGTTTTTAGTGCAAATCCCACAATTCAAACGATTACTACTGGTCAGTATATGATCTCAGTTGGAGTTGGAACAGATGGTTATTTTGCTGCCAATTGTCCCAATTTGAAAACAGTGAACCTAAATGAGGGATTGACTACGATACGGGACTATTCACTTCAGAATAATCCTAAACTGGAAAATATTAACTTTCCCAGCACTTTAACATATATTGGAACCTATGCGTTCTCTAATGATCCAGCTTTAACTACTCTTAATTTTCCAGCTAATTTACAAGGTATCGGAAAAGGTGCATTTCAAAGCTGTACAGGTCTTACGACGATAAATTTTCCCAGTAACTCTAAACTAAACATGATCGAGTATGCTACGTTTGCCTATTGTTATCAGCTGCAGGGGACGCTCGAAATTCCGGCTAGTGTTACGCAGATTGGAAGAGAAGCTTTTTATTCGGCTTTTCAAAGAGCAAATAGCCAGCTAGTATTTGCCCCAGGCTCAGCGTTGACATACATTGGCGAATCAGCATTTGCCTATGCAAGTTACTTGGGAGGAAATTTACTCATTCCAAAAAATGTGACTGAAATTTCTACCAGTGCCTTTGGGGGAGCATTTCAAAATGGTGGACCTACAACCTTAACTTTTGAAGCAAATTCAACTCTTCAAACTATTGGCGATCAGGCCTTTTGGAGTGCAAATCGCTTAGCTGGCATTGTGAATATTCCTCCAAGCGTCACAAGTATTGGTACCAGTGCTTTTAGTTCATGTTTTCAAGATAGTCCAAGTCAAATCATCTTTGCCCCAGGTTCAGCGTTAACAACTATTGGCAGCTCAGCATTTGCTTATTGTAATCGTTTAGAAGGAGATCTTCTTATTCCGAAAAATGTGACTTCAATTGGGGATAACGCCTTTTCATTGGCATTTCAAAGTGCGGGAGATGCGACTTTGACCTTTGAGGCACCTTCTCAGATCAAAACGATTGGAATGAGCGCTTTTAGCGAAGCTAAAAAGTTGAAGGGAGATTTAATTCTGCCGGAAGGCTTACTAACTATTGGACAGCAAGCATTTATGTCGACGAGTTTTACGAGTGTAAAGTTTCCAACGACTTTAGCAGAAATTCCTGTAAATGGTTTTTCTTATACATACAAGATGCAAACTGTCGAAATTCCCGGTTCAGTGAAGAAAATTGGTGCCAACGCTTTCTATAGTTCGACGTTAAAAAATCTTACGCTCAATCCTGGTTTAGAAGTAATTGGACCGTTGGCGTTTGCTTTTACTCGTTTTCCAGAGGTGATAATTCCTTCAACAGTGACTGAAATCGGACATCAAGCTTTTTGGGCAGGGAAGCTCGAAAAAGTTGTGATTCCAAGCGCAGCTAAATTAGGTGATCTGAACTATCTTTATGATGCATTTTCTTGGAATAGTATTTGGAGCATTGAAATGGATCCAGTAAATGCGCCGATTGGCATTGGAAATCAAACTTTTAACGGTCAGAGTATTTATAAGCATTTTGTTTATCAATCCGATATCCCGGTCGATGATTTGTTTAATGTTCACGTTGATGGGACTGATCAAGCTAAACGCCTGCGTTTTTCTAATTTGACGAATGGTGTAACTTATTCAAACGGGAGTTTTCATATTCCAGCCTCGGTAAGTCGGTTTACTTTCAACTTTGATGGGTATATCACTTCCGCTGGTCAAGAGGACAAGCCATATAACGGGATTTACACGGTCGATTTCGGCAATAGTCGGATTCGGGTGCGGGACTTAATTGTGATTCAGGGCTCTACTTGGCAGCCGATTGATAACTTCATTAGTGCCGTTGATGCCGCTGGTAACGATCTTCCTTTTTCAGCGCTAACGGTAAATCCAACAAGTGTTAACACCAACGTAATTGGGACCTATCCGGTGACTTACAGTCATTTAAACGATAGCGCAGTAGCAAATGTGATTGTCACCAAAAGTACGACGCCAACATCGACTGTCAAGGTGAATTATTATCTGCTTGATCAAAACGGAAATCGAACTACCACGCCGGTTCCAGGGGCGCCCAACACTTCGAATATTAACGGTTTTGTCGGGTTAAACTGGAATTTTGTCGCTGATCATCAGATTCATGACGTTAGTGGCGATTATGAGCTAGTCGGATCAAGCGACCCGGCTGGGAACTATACAGTTGGACTTGATGCCCAAAACGGGACTTTTGAAGAGGACACGGGAGTTAACCCGCAAATTAATTTTTATTACGCTCTAAAAACGGCGCTCTTCTTTAACGGGATGCCTGATTTAGATTTTGGTAAAATGCACAATAATGGTTCTACGAACGCTTTAGCTAATGGTCCTAAATCATTGAAATTTCACGTCGGAAGCGCGGCAGCGCACTCGCAAATAAGTGCGCAAATGTCTAAGTTTAAGCCAGTGGGTCATGGGGGGCCGGATGTAGTTGGAACGATGACTATTAACGCCAGCGGTAATATGGTCGTTCCGGACGGATACATTGAGACGCCAGTTAAACCACTATTTAGCAGTACTCAGTTGCAATTTTCCTCAACCGATGGCGCGGCGACAGTTTTGTTTGATAATTTAACCAGCGCTAATCAAGGAAATTGGGCGGTTAATTTAGCGAGCAGCAATACAAAACTGACAATTCCTCGTCTCGGAAGTGCTGGAAAATATCAAGCGAAGATGACTTGGACGATTGTGAACGATCAGCCTTAATTTAGAAAATCGTTGACAAGAAGATTTTTTTGATATACACTCTTTTGAAATATTATAGAAATAAAATTAAAAACGTCGAAAAAGCAAGTAGTAAGTTTGAAAGTGGACAGCGAATCTGGTTTAGTGAGAGCAGATGCACGATGAAATTTATGAAAATCACTTTGGAGTTGTAGGCTGAATTTAGTAAGCTTAACCGGGATGCATCCGTTATCTTAGCAGCAAATAACTTCTTTTGTTGTTTGTGGTTAAGGCTCATATTTGAGCAAAAAAAGGTGGTACCGTGCTTTGACTAATAGCGCCCTTTCTTTAGGTTAATAAATCTAAGAAGGGGCGCTTTTTGTTTTTTAATTTTACTTCTATTTGAAAAAATGGAGGTTGTTTACAATGGATCAAGGGAGTCGAATTTTAACTTTAGATAATGGGTTTCATCTTTATACGAGAACGGTTGGTGAGGGACCAATTAAGCTGTTATGTGTTCATGGAGGTCCTGGGAGCACACACGAAGAATTTGAGAATTTTGGCGATCGGCTTGCTCAGTATGGAGTTGAAGTTGCAATGTACGATCAATTGGGATCTTTCTATTCAGATCAGCCAGATTTTCAAAAAAGTGAGAATAAAAAATATCTAACTATTGATTATTTTCTATCCGAGTTGGAGGAAGTGAGAACCAAGTTAAATTGGGATAATTTCTTCTTGTTGGGGCATTCGTGGGGCGGATTGTTAGCGCAAGAGTACGCTTTAAAGTATGGATTCCATCTTAAAGGTCTGGTAATTATGAGCATGATTGACAACATTCCAGAATACATTGAACATATTAATTTCCTGCGTGAACAGACTTTTTCAGAAGCAGAAGTTGAATATATGCAAGATGTAGAGAGACACGATCGTTTTGATGATCCAATGTACAACCATCTGGTGGAGAAATTATACAAAATCTATGTGATGAGGCATCCGGAAAATGCGCCGCGGCATTTGGTATCGACGAATGCAAAACCTGTTTACAATTATTTTCAGGGGGATAATGAATTTGTGATGGTTGGGACTTTGAAAAGCTGGGATCGTCGCAAGGATACGAAAAAGATCACAACTCCGACGCTTTTAACCTTTGGGGATCACGATACAATGCCGCTTAAAGTTGCAAGAAGAATGCATCAAGAGATTGAGAACTCGCGGTTAGTTTTAACGCCGGATGGTGGGCATTGCCATAGCGTTGATAATCCAAAGGCATTCTTTCAGACCTTAGGTGAGTTTTTAGACAATGTATACTACGGAGAAAAATTATGAACAAAAAATTATTGGTCACTTTGACAGTTTTCACATCATTAATGTTTACTAGCTGTTCGTCAAACAGTAAAGAAAGCAGTCAACCAACGAAAGATTCAATCACTTTAATGCAAAATGGGGAATTGCAATCTTTAGACGTTTCGGAACATGCCGATTTGATAACATGGAATATGTTAGAAAATACGATGGAAGGGCTCTATAAATCTGGTAAGAATCATCAGCCTGAACCAGCGATTGCGACTAAAGTGGTGCAGCCGACCGATAACGCGACAGTCTACACTTTTCCTTTAAGAAAAGATGCTTTATGGAGTAACGGAGATCCAGTCACGGCGCAAGATTTTGTTGCAGCTTGGCGTCGTTCAGTATCCCCAACAGCAAAATCTGGTTATAACTACATTTTTTCGGGCATCGAAAACGCCGATGCAATTACAACCGGTCAGAAAAAAGTTGAAGAGTTGGGAGTTAAGGCGCTTGACTCTCATACGCTGCAAGTAAAATTGGAACATCCAATGCCATATTTTAATAAAATGATGGTTATGCCCGCCTTTTTCCCAGAAAGTCAGGCGGCTTTGAAGAAATTTGGCAGCAAGTACGGTACTAGTTCAGATAATTTGTACTACAACGGAGCTTTTAAGTTAACAGGCTGGTCAGGTAGTAATGAGAGTTGGACCTTGAAGCAAAATCCGCATTATTACGACCAAAAATCGATTAAGCTCAAAAGTATCAAATATCTCGTGGTAAAAGATTCAACTACCGCACATGAACTTTTTGAACAAAATAAATTGGACGAGGCAACAGTTACGGGTGTCACGGCGAAGGAACTGCAAAAAGATCCGAAATTAGTTCGGCAAAATCGCGCTGGAAATTATTATTTGAGAGTCAATCTAGCCGATGGGCATCCTTTGAGTAACAAAAAAATGCGCCAAGCTCTAAGTCTAGTTATAGATCGTAAATCCTTGACCAAGAATGTTTTAGCTGATGGATCGGTTCCCGCGTATACCTATGTTGCCAAAGATTTGACCGATGATCCAACAACCGAAAAAGATTTTGCGAGCGCACACACGCCTAAGAAAACTTATGACGTCAAGGCTGCTCAGAAATTATGGGAAGAAGGTCGCAAAGAGGCGGGATTGAACCAAAAAGTAAAATTAACTGCAGTTGGTGATGATCAGACGGTTACGAAAAATATTTTGGAATTCATTCAATCATCAGTTCAGAAGAATTTAACAGATGTTGAAGTGACAATGCGAAATATCCCAGCCAAAAGCGCATCAGAAGAAGTTCATAGTGGAAAATTTGATTTAAGTAAAACCCTTTGGTTAGCAGATTTTGCCGATCCGATTAGTTTTATGACAATTTTAACTAAGGATAATCCGCAGAATTATGGTAAATATAACGATTCTTATTACGATGAATTATACAAAAAAGCTTCCACGTCCGATTTAAATAATCAGGCAAAATATTGGAAACTTTTGAACGACTTGGAAGAACGCTTAAACGAAACAATGCCGGTAATCCCGCTGTATCAAATGGTAGAGAGCCACTTAGTGAATCCAAATCTTAAAGGCGTCTTGCGTCATCCGGTGGGGGAAAACGACTATACGAGAGCGTATCTTAAATAGTTGCATAAAAATGATTAATTTTCAAAAAAGCTTGCATTTTCATTTAAAAACTAGTATTTTTATTAATACCATTTCGATTTAAGTAGGGAGAAATTAATGAAAAAAATTGTATCTGCGGGAATAGCCGTTTTAGCTGTTCTTAGTTTGAGCGGTTGTAGTAGTAGTAAAGAAAAAAGCAGCGAAGAAAAAAAGGAGATCGCAATCGCGACTCCGGCAGAATTAAGTACGGCTGATGTTTCTTTGGCGATGGACAATCAATCAGCTGAAGTTGCTGAACAAGTGAATGAAGGGTTATATGACTTTACCGCAACTGGTCAATTGAAGCCTGCGTTAGCTGATGGAATGCCGAAAGTGTCGAATAATGGCATGACTTACACCATTAATTTGAAACACGATGGAAAATGGAGTAATGGTAAGCCAGTTACAGCAGATGATTTTGTTTATGGCTGGCAAAGAACGGTTGATCCAAAAACTAAGTCAGAGCAAGCTTACTTCTTAGATGGCGTCAAAAACTATAAAGAAGTCAACGAAGGCAAGATGGATCCCAAAGAGTTTGGGATCAAAGCACTTGGAAAATATAAATTGGAAATCCAATTAGATCATGCAATTCCTTATTTTCCTTCAATCATGGCGATGAGCGCTTCATTTCCACTGAATAAGGAATTTGTTGAATCGCAGGGCAAGAAGTATGGGACTACGGCTAAGACCACGCTCTACAACGGAGCTTACGTGCTAAAAGGCTGGGACGGCACCAACGATAAGTGGACCTATGAGAAGAATCCGCACTATCGCGATCTCAAAAATGTTCATCTTGATAAAATTAAGGTCACGGTTGTGAAGAGCCAGCAAACCGGCGTCTATCAATACGAATCTAAAGATCTAGACCTGTTTCCAATTTCTGGTACAGAAGTCAAGAATCAGGAAAATAACAAGGATTTGGTTGTTCGTAAAGTTCCTGGAACTTATTATCTGTCTTACAACACGCAAAAGACGCTGTTCTCAAATGAGAAAATTAGACAAGCTATTTCGATGTCGATCAACTTCAAACAATTAACAGACAAAGTTCTTCAGGATAAATCAGTGCCAGCAACTGGTTTTGTGCCAACAGGATTTAAAAATCCGAGCACTAAAACTGATTTTGCAAAAGATGCAGGTTCGCTTAATAAATATGATCCTGCTAAAGCTAAAGAGTTATGGACTAAGGGTTTATCCGAGCTAGGGATGCAGTCAGCAGAATTTAGCATTCTTTGCAGTAACGATGATAAGACTAAGCGGGTGGTTGAATTTTTACAATCGCAAATGGAATCGCATTTATCTAATCTGAAAATTTCTGTTAAAACAGTTCCTTTTAACAGTCGTTTATCAGCAATGAGATCGGGTGATTTTGATACAGTGCTTGGTGGCTGGACCCCAACTTATGCTGATCCGACCGACTTTTTGAACCTTTTGAAATCAGATAACAGCAATAATAGCGGCAAATGGAAAGACAGTCACTATGATCAATTAATCGAAACGGCAAATATTAAGTATGCTGATGATCCAGCCAAACGGTGGGAGACGATGCAGGAAGCTAATAAATACGTTTCTGAAAAATCTCCACTTACTCCTTTATACTATCTTTCAAATGTTTATTTGATCAATCCGCATCTTAAAGGCGTCGTGATGGGACCGATGGGCTTCCCTTATTATAAGAACGCTTACTGGAAATAGGAGGATTAAATGAAAATATATATTTCGACTGATATTGAAGGCTTGGCGGGCATTGTTGATTGGAACATGGAAAGTCAAGATACCGCTGATTTTAGAAAATTATATAACGAGCAAGTGGGCTGGGTTTTAAAAGGCATCAAAGAGTCCAAGAACAATGCGGCAGTGTATGAAATTGTAATTTCTGACTCGCATGCCAGAGGGAATAATTTAAATTACAATTATCTTTCAGAAATTGACGATCGAGTGTCTTTGATCAATGGTTATCCGCGCGAGGATTATATGATGAGTTGTTTCGACTCATCGTTCGACCAAGTATTTTTCGTCGGTTACCATTCTGGAATTGGTAAACAAGGCGGCAATATGGATCATGGCTATAGTGCGCGCTCTGCTTACAAGCTTTGGATTAACGGCCAGTATCAAAATGAAACGACCATTAATGCCGCTTACGCCGCAGAAGTAGGCGTGCCAGTCACTTTAATAGTCGGTGATTCTTCTTTGAGAGAACAGTTGGTAGATGATAAGATGTTTTCGACGGCGAAATTTGTTGAAACCAAGAAATCTTTGGCCCGTTATGCTGCTCTTAGTTATCCGAAGAAGAAAATTTATTCTGACACGATCAATGCAGTTAAAGAAGTGCTGGATAATCCAGCACCGTATTCGAAGCTGCAGGAAGTTAAGCCGCCATATACTTTAAAAATTCAGGTCTACAACACTGCGCAAGCTGATGCAATTTCGCAGTTACAAGAAGTTAAACGCCTAGATGGACGAACAATTGAAGTAGAATGTAAGTCGATGAAGAAATTAATGAATGAAATTATCGCCATAGTTACCATTGGTGGCGTTCAAGCATAGATAAAAGCTGATGAAATGTCAGCTTTTTTTGAGAGTAGAAAAGGAGTATTTAATGCAAGAAGCTAGTGAAATTGAACTAATTAAAAGTTTTTCGAATTTAAATGGGGTACCTGGATTTGAACAGGAAGTAGCCAAATTTTTCCAATCGAAGGTTAGCAAATTTGGGGAAACTCGCATTGACGGCATGTTCAACTCATATGTAAATCGCAAAGAAAACACCGGAAATAATCCGGTGGTTCAACTCGACGCACACGCTGATTCAGTCGGCTTCATTACGCAAGCGGTTCGACCAAATGGATTATTGAAATTTGTGCCGCTTGGCGGCTGGGTGCCGACTAATATTCCAGCTATGAAAGTTAGAGTGAAAAATCAAGCTGGTGAGTATGTCAAAGGAGTGGTTGCCACCAAACCACCGCATTTTATGACGCCAGAAGAACGAAATGCAGTGCCGCAAATTGCTGATCTTTCAATTGATGTGGGATCTCGCAGTCGGGAAGAGACCATTAACGATTTCAAAATTGATACTGGCTGTCCGATCGTAGTGGATGTGGATTGTGAATATTTTGAACAAAAGCGCATTTTTTTGGGCAAAGATTTCGATAACCGCTTGGGAGCTTCGGCATTGGTTGCGTTACTTGATCAGCTAGCGGGGCAAGATTTAAATGTCGATATTTCTGCTGCGCTATCAACGCAAGAAGAAGTTGGCTGCCGTGGGGCGGAAGTCACGGTGCGCAACATTAATCCAGATTTGGCAATCGTCTTTGAAGGCTGTCCTTGCGATGATACTTTTAGCCCCGAATGGCTGATTCAAGCCGGTTTGAAAAAAGGTCCGATGTTGAGAGATTTAGATACATCATTTATCGCCAATCCAGCATTTGAAGAATTTGCGGTGAAGGTCGCTAAAGAAAATCAGATTCCTTACACGCGTTCCGTGCGGACTGGCGGAGGAGTTAACGGCGCAGCGCTCCATTATTACCGGGGAGCTCCGACAATTGTGATTGGGATTCCCGTTCGTTACGAGCACACGGCTTACAATTGGGCTTCATTAGATGATTTTCAAAATTCGGTTCGCTTAGCCGCTTCGATTATTCAGGCGCTTGATGCCGATGTTATCAAAAGTTTTAGCGAAGTTTAAACTTAAATAGTAGTCATTTGCGTATTACATTTCTTTATTCACTATATGAAGGGGAAAAATTTAGATTTCAGGCTCGAAGCAGAGGGAAACTTATCTGTGGCAGAAGTATTGAAAAGAAGAAAAACAGTTTAATGTTTTTTTGGGTGATCCGAAAGCTGATAACAGTCTTTAAAGAATATGCTCAGATAAGACGAAGAGTATATGCAAAAGTGAGAGGTTTTAGCTGCATTTTTTATTTGGCGCTTGAAGTAGTATTCAAATTATTCTATAATTTAGATATAAAAAGAGCTAGTGCACTAACACCAGCTCAGTGTAAGCCGCTTTAAAGGCGGTGGCAAAGTTATAAAATGGGTTAAGTCATCCTATAAACTGTCCAAAGTTTATGTATAGGACGGCTTTTTATTTACTTTTGTGCTCAAGAATGGCTACAATGAGTAGACCAAACGAAAACAGAAAAGATAAAACTTGGAACGTGTCCAAGATGCTGATCCTTTCTACAAGATTTCGGTTCATAAAACCACCACCTTTCGATATTCACAGCCACCCGCCCGTAAAACTCTTACTCATTTAGTATACCAAAAACAGTTGCATTTTAATTATCTTTGAAAATCGGAGTTCGAAATCGATTTCGATAGTTGAACTGTCAAATTTAATGCAGATTGTTAAACAAGAAGATAATATTAACCTAGAGACATAAAAATAAGCCTCCAGCTTGATTATCGGGAGGCTTAAGTCTTATTTAAGATGAGACCTTTGAACTAAGTATACGATGAGAATAATGGCAAAAATTACGAGAAATAAAATTGACCAAATTCCTAACGATAGGAGTTTGTTGGCACTATCATTAATTGCTCCGCTGCCATCAACTTTTCTGAACCAAATGAACAATGCGCCAGCAATAAACAGAATTAGGGAAACAATACTACTAGTTTTGATCGCCTTCATGATTAACCTCCTCATTGAATAGTTGTGTTTAACTTTTAAAGGAAATCCGTTGATTTAATTATATGTTGATTTTACGGAAATTGAAAGAGTTTCACCCCCGCATTCGGGGGGAATACAGCACTGCCAGCAGATCAGAACCGCTTAAAATGGGATCACCCCCGCTCAAACGGGGAATACAATAAAAATATTTCATTAGACCGCTATCTCCACCTCAGCCAGAACCCTAATATAATTACTTTACAGTTTACAGGGAGTCTAATTCGTTAACGTTTGCTCAAGTAATTTTTGTCGACTTGATTGTAACCTAGAAAGGGGAGCGTTAGTTTACCTAAAAATTGGAAGTCAACACTCAATATTATGAGACAACTACGAATTTTTATACCACAAAAATACTGTTGGGCAGAACGATAACCGATAAACTAATTATAAATCAACGGTGAAAATCACTTGGCGATTTTCTTTAAGGGCATTTTCATAAAAAGGAAGAATATCCTTACTCCACCCCAAAATATGGTTTAACCCATTCTCATCTTTATACGGAAATTCAGGATCATCTATCTTCCAGAAATATTTTTTAATAATTTCCCTTAAGTTATTCTCTTGAAGATACGAAACGATTTTCTTTACATCGTCATTATTCTTCAAAGTAATAACATTATCTTCGGTGTCTAGCAAAAATTCTCCGCCAAAGATAATGTTTGTTGGAACATCATTGTCTTCATTCCATTCTCCATGACCTAAGCAGTATTGAATGCCTTCCCAAGATTTTTCCAGCTCACAGCCACGAGGCGTTCCAAATAAATCTTCTTCTATCACTTCCAGTACATAATCATATCTTTCGTCTGAAGGCAAAGAACGGAGCTTTTCCAATTCGTTATCATCCAAAGCATAAAGCACACCTAATCTTGACATAAATTTTTCCTTTGTAAATGTTGAGTTGATTGTAACATAGAGGAACTTTTCCGTCCTCCTAAAAAAATAGACGCTTGTTAGCGTCCATGTCTTTGTTAACCTGCTCTCATATACTCCAGCGTATCTGTTAATGCTTGACTGAAATTAATATGCTGTTCTTCCGCCCATTTTGCCAACGATTGAGGAATAGTTACATTCTTTCTAACCGTTGTATCTTTTGCGTATTTACGAACAATTTTTAAATCGATTCCAACATAATTGACAATCAAACCGGGGTTATCCTTCATAACCTCTTCAATCGGCGTTGGTGTGGGGTAAGGATCATAATCCGGAAGCGCAACAGCTAAAGCATAAGGAGCGTTTTTAAAAGCTTCTTCTAATGTTTTTCCTTGGGATACGGTATCCGGAACGTCTGGGAAGGTTACTGTATAGCCTTGTCCGTTGTTGTTTGTGTCATCAAAAATAGCAGGGTAAATTAGATAATCTTTTTTATTCATGTTTTTAGTTAAGGAGTGCCAAAAACCAAGGTTTATTTAACCCCAGCTTGTTTTAAGATTGATTTGTATGTATCTTGTAAGATCGTATCTTTTTTGGATGTAAAGGGTACGGTTACTTTGTGTCCTTTATCGTCTGTGAAACGGTGATGATCGCCGTTAGTTCGGCTTTTTAATTCTTTGAAGCCGTTACTTTTTAGCATTTTCAAAACATCACCGGCCTTTATTTCGGTCACTCCTTTTACCTCCTGAGTCATATAATACACTTATGCGCGTATTTAATCAATGATTTTAGTTGCATTTAATAAAGTTAATGGACAATTTAGAGCAAAAAAGACGCTTGTTAGCGCCCGATGAAAAAGCTTTATACTTTTAAAAGATCCTTTAATGCGTTAGTCAAGATTTTGCTAAAGTTTATGCCTTCAGACATACCATATTCATTTAGATACGATGGAATAGTTACAGTTTTCTTTACAAGTTTGGATTGATCGCGAGCCCTTACTAGATTAGTATCAATATTGACTACAGTTAAGATATCGCCATCATCTACTTTAATTTTTGCTGGATCACTTGCTGGATTAATTTTTTGATGGTTGTCTTCTTTATAGGTTAAATAACCCTCTAATACGTCTTTAGCCATGTGTAAAGCATCTTTTAGATCATCTCCACAAGTTGCCGCTTCGGGTGTAAAATCTGGAAACTCAACAGAGTATAGACCGCTATCTTCTCTATGTAAAACTGCACAATATAAGTATTTCATTGAAAGGAATTCCTTTCTTCGTTCTAAAATCATCTTTGGTGTAGGTGGATAAATTAGATACTAATTTCAACTTGAGAGAAATACGTAGTGATTGAAATTGGGTTGCCTTTTTATCTTAAAAAATGTTTCTATATATTCAATCTAAAGTATTCTAATGAAAAAAAACCTGATTTAACAGGATTCTTTGAACGTAGATTAACTAAATTTTACTATCTAAAGGAGGATGTGGGATTGTTTATTTGCCTATATAATTGAGATTCTAAGGGTTTTGACGCCCATTTGACGCCATAAAGCTGTTGAAAATAGTAACTAATTTTTAGAGTTGCCCCATTGCCATGATTGTTTTTTGTTCTTGTTCTATTTCTTGCTCTTTTAGTAAGTGGGTATAGACTCTCATTGTTACAGCTACATTAGAATGACCTAGCCGTTTAGAAATGTAATTAATGTCTATGCCTTTGGATATTAAGTAGCTTACATGCGTATGCCTTAAACCATGATAAGTTATTACAGGGTAGATGTTGAGCTTCTTTTCAATATTTCTTAAATCCTTGTTAATAGCTGAATCGGTAATAAGTTTTAGATCCTTATCAAGGAACACCATTTCGTTAATTGAAACTGGTCGTTCTATTCCTTCAAAGTAATTTGATTGTTCTTTTTTTAATTGTTTTAGTAAGGTAACAAGTTCACTATCAATTGCAATAATTCTAATGCTGGAAGGCGTTTTAGTTTCTTTGAATTGGTTTGTATATGAATAATCCCAGCTCTTATTAATACTAATGGTCTTTTCTTTAAAATTTATATCTTTCCACGTTAACGCCAACACTTCAGAGTATCTAGCGCCGGTCATTGCCCCAGCAGCAATAATGTAATTGAAGATCTTATCAAGAGAAGCGTTTTTAAAAACGTATTCTTTTAATTTCTTGTAATCGCTAGCTTCTAAATACTTAAATTTTTCGTTTTTTCCCTTATTGCCTGTAAGTATAACTCCATCGGTGAAATCAAATAGTATAATCCGGTCGGCTATTGCCGATTTTGCCATATCTCTTACATAGCTGTTTAATTTAGATACGGTTTCTCTTGCGTGGTTAGAACCAAAGTCATTTATAAACTTTTGCCAATCAGAACGGGTTAATTTTGTCAATTTTTGGTTAACCCCAAAGTATCCCTGTAATTGTTTCCGGATTGTTTTATATCTTGATTCAGTTACGGGTGCATGTTTTCCCATTTTAAAAGTATCTAACCAATGATTATAGTAATCGATCAGAGTTATATCTTCCGTAACGGTGAAGCCGTCTTTTATTTGCTTCTCTAGTATTGCTGAAGCTTCTAACGCTTCTTTTTTTAGGACAAAACCGCCCTTTATTTTACGTTTGGGGTTTCCGTCCTTGTCTTTGTATTTAACGGTGTACTCCCATAAATTACCCCGTTTTCTGATTGATGCCATGTCTTAAACACTTCCTTTCTGGTATAATGAAAGGGTGGTAAGGGTAACCACCTTTTGAAAAAGTCTTGAACGCTTGCAAAACATTCGGTTTATTTACGTTCTAACGGGTAAACCTGTAAGAGTCCTCTTGTAGGACTCTTTTTTGCGCTTTTTTAGAGGTTAACAAAGTATGCTACCACCTTTCCAACTACCTTTATTTTATCCGCATCTTTCCAGCTATAGCTAAACTCTCGAAAAGAAGGATTTTTACTTTCTGGTATAAAATTAAACTCTTCCTTTTGAGTGTTGTTACAAAATCTTCTAACAACAAAACTCTTTCCATAAATCTTTTCACTTATGCTCTTGCTTTCTTTGGAATCGCTTTTTTCCTGTAAAATAACAATTTCATTGTTGCTCAAATTATTTACAGAATTAAATGATTTATAAGCAAGTGAACTATATTTAGGAAACACTTTATTCATAGAATCATCATCCAAAGCACCAATAAAAATATTAGGGTCTCCTGCGTATTTACCTAATAAAATATCTGGTATGGTAATTTTTTTTAATTCATAATCATAAGGTATTGTATCTATAAGATAATCTAGCGCTGGAAACCCAAAATCTAGATGTACATAGTTATGTGATTTTTGATTATACGTAGGAAAATCAACAATTATCGGGTGTCTAAGGTGCGTTTCATAATGTTCTTCTAGTAATTTTATTCCGCTATTCCTAGGCATTTTTTTCCCGTTAACCCAACTTGATACCGTGGAATAAGGAACCCCTATTTTTTCAGATAAACTAACAACAGAATCTCCATTTGTTTTCATAAGAGTTTGAAGCTGGTTTGAAAAATCGGCATATTTATTTAAATCCTTGTCTTGTTTTATTTTAAAGTCGTTATCTAAAAGCTCACCGGGAGTAACATTAAAAAAATCAGCAATAATTCTTATGTAGGACATCCTAGGTTCTGTTTGGTTGTTTTCCCATCTTGAAATCATACTGGTACTAATTTTAGTGTTATATTTTCGGTTAAGTTTTTCCGATAATTCAGCCATACTTAAATAGTATTGCAATCTAAGCCTTTTTAAATTTGATCCAAACATAAAAATCCTCCCAAAAAAGATTCTAACACAAATACCCCATAAATGGAGCAAAAGAGTTGACAAGAACAATTTAATAAACTACACTACTTTTATTCCTCTTAGAGGAGCAATAAAGAAAGGGGGCTAAATATGTATACTAGACAGAAATACAATGCTTTAAAAGGCTGGTTAGTAACTAATGGAATTTCTCAAAGAGAAGTAGCAGAACTCTTAGAAACAAAACCAGGCTATATAAATAAACGCCTTAATGGTGTAGCCAACGATTTCAGAGCAGGTGAAATAAAGTTAATGCACGATAAATTAGGTATACCTTTAGACGTATTTTTTTAATTTCATTACTCCTCTAAGAGGAGCGAAAAGGAAGAAGGTGAAATGAATTGAAAATTGAGACCTGGAACGGGTACAAAATCCGTTTTGTAGAGGTTAACGGTGAATGGTGTGCAATTGCTAAAGATGTTACAGAAGCACTGGATTATAGAGATCCAAATACGGCGTTAAGAAAAATGCCCGAAAAATATAAGGGGGCGTACAAAGTACGGGTCAGCTCGCAGAACCCAGTAATTCCGGGTTCTCGCAAATATCAGATTATGACGGTTATTACTGAAAAAGGGTTGTACCGTCTAATTATGAGAAGCAACAAACCAGAGGCGGAAGACTTTCAAGATTGGGTATTTGAAGTTATTAAGCAATTACGCAAATCATCCGGCTTAGAATCTTATGAACTATTCAGGTTAACAGATAAGAAGAACCAAAATGAGTTAATGGCAACCCTTAAGGAGTCTTTAAACGAGCCTACCAAAGTTGATTACATCAAAGCCAACGCCATAACCAACAAGGCAATCTCTAACATGTTTGGTCATGAAAAGATGATCAAAAAAGAAGATATGACGCCGGAAGAATTGGCAAAACGAGGAGAGATTCTAAAAGATGTAATAGATTTGATGATAACCAATGATAAATACGACCTAGGGTTATCAGTTAGCAAAACTATATATAACTCAACAGAAAAGCCAAAAAGCAAGGTAATTTATCGCCATTCTGTACAGGAAGGAGCAAGGGTTAATGAATGAAAGATTGGTACCAGACAACATGAAAGTTACGTTAAGAGAACTCAGAGAAAGAAATTTAATTACTAAAACTGAGTTGGCCAACTTATGGGGCGTCTCAAAGAACATTGTTACACGAGCTGAAAACAAAACTAGCCTTGATGTAGATATTCTTTATATGTATTCGCAAACCTTTGACGTCAGTATCAACGAGTTGTTTATTGGAACACCAGAAAAGATAGAAGAAAGGATCAATCAAAAAAAAGCCCCAATAATAGAAAGGGCTAAGCAAGTTGGAGAAGAATATAAAAAAGAGAAGCAGGCAAAAAGTTTAAAACATCAGAGGAGGTTAACAGGTGGTTCAATCAATTAAACTAGCAGAATTAGAAATCCCTATACCTAAAGGTTTTAGGATTATTACAGATGAAGAATTCAACGACCTAAATCAAAAAGCAGATTACGGGCGTTGGTGGAGCATGAAAGATGTTGAGGAACGCTATCACCGTAAACGTAATTGGATTTTAGGAGTCTTATATAATCCCAAATTCAAACCATTACTTGAACATAAAGCAGTTATGTATGGCGGTAAAGGTGGCAAGAGTGTTTACTTGTTCGAACCAACAAAATTCAGTAAATTCATGCGTGAATGGTTCCCTGAGATTGATAAGGAAATGAGCAACGGTTACCTTAATGTAAAAAAGGCGAACTAGGAGGCATAAGTTGAAATCAGTAACTATAAATACGTTTCTAACATTCCTTATTTTAGGGCTATCCAGATGTATTGGCTTAGAACTTACGGCTAAAATTTTTATGGCAATTATCCCAGGGATAGCAATTTTAATATTAGGTATTTCGTGGCTTTTTATGGAGGCTTTCGAATCAAGGAAAATAAAAAAAGCTCACCAGCGGCAACTAGCGAGCAAACAAAACTAAAACAATATTAGATTATATCAGATAAAAAGCAAAGAGGCCAATAAACTACCCAACTAAGTAAACACTTAAGAAGCCGGACAGTAACCGATCAAGACCCGTTACAAGCTGATGAAGGCTCAAAGCCTTATCGGGCAATGGTTTACGAGGAATTAGAAAAGTTAGCCGGTCAAGTTCCGATACAAGAGCCGTTACAAGTTTAAAAGTGGTCTTGTCAACTGAAAGAGTCCTCGAGTTTACAAGCTGGTTTACCTAATGGTTTACGGTCAACAGTATCTATCTTGCATATACCTTTGCATACTATTTAGCGTTAATAGTATGCAAGGTAGTATACACTGTTGCCAACTATCTAACGTTAAATAGTAGGCGGCATAGTTGGCAACAAAACGATCAATGAAATATAAACGGTACAAACATCAAAGCACACAAGACGTAAAAGAAAGGAGGGAAATATTGGAAAGGATAACAAATATTAGCCCTAATCCAGAAATAATTATCGCTACCGCAAAACGAAAGACTCAAAAGATATGGAACAACAAAAAACTAACTTGGGAGGACTTTTTAAAAAGGCTTGCCAACCCAGTAACGACCCCTGAAACAATGGAAGAATGGCAAACCATGGATAAGCAACAACAAGACAAGATTAAAGATGTGGGCGGTTTCGTTGGTGGAGAGTTAAAAGACGGAATCAGAAGAAAGGGATCAGTTCAAAACAGAACAATTATTACTCTAGATGTTGATTATCCTAGCGAAAATATTAATCTCTTTGAAGATGCGCTAAATAAATGGGATTTTGCTTTTGCGGGTTACAGTACTCATAAATACACCCCAGAAAATCCCAGAATCAGGCTAGTAATTCCATTAGAACGCCCAGTATCACCAGAACAGTATTTAACGGTCTCCAAATCGGTGGCCGAAACTTTGGGATTAGATTATTTTGATAAAACTACATACCAGCCTGAACGGTTAATGTTTTGGCCATCTCATAGTAAAGACGCTCCCTATTATTTTAACTATCATCAAGGGTCTTTGTTAGATCCGGATCAAATCCCAACCGTTAATAACGGTCAGAAAAATGGCTCTAATTTTCCGGAATTACCAAACACCATAAAGAAGTACAAACGAGAAGCAAAGTTAGCAGGAGACCCGTTAAAAAAGCCCGGTGAAATAGGAGCATTCAACAGAGTTTACAGCATCCAGGAAGCAATTAAGAAGTTTTTGCCGGACGTCTACGCCCCTACTGATCAGGAAGACCATTACACGTATATTAATGGGTCAACTACGGGAGGACTTGTGTTATATAACGGGGTATTTGCTTATTCACATCACAACTCAGACCCCACCTGTAATAAATTAACAAACGCCTTTGATCTTGTGAGAGTTCATAAATTCGGCAATTTAGATACAGATACAAGAGATAATACCCCAATAACTGAATTTCCCAGTTATAAAAAGATGTGTGAATTTGTCCTAAACGATCAACTTGTATATAAAGAGTGGAAGAGTTCAATTACAAATAATGATTTTGCCCCCCTTTCATCTACAGATCAAGTTAATGAATTTCGTTGGCTATCACGAAATACAAATACCGGAAACCCAACCGTCAATACTTACCTTTTAGCTCAGCAGTTAGTTATTGATTATCATCTTCATTATAGTACCGGGACGTTTCTTAGATATGACCCAACTACTGGAATATGGCAAAAAGATGCTGAGGGCTTTTTATCAAGTTTATTAACGACAAAATACCTTAAAAACCTCTCAAAGACAAATATAAACCGGGAGACAATACGAGTTGTTAAGGATATTTTAAGACAAGGTTCACCAGATGAATTTAACGACAGTGATCCAATGAGAATAGTTTTACAGAACGGCGTTTACAATCTAAAAACAAACGAATTTTCACCGAAATTTGATCCGGATTTACAAGTAAGCGTAAATTATCCTGTTGAATATAATCCATCATCTAAAGCCCCCTACTTTGAAGGTTTTGTAACTGAAATTCTGGGAGAGGAATATTTACCGCTGATCTATGAATGGATCGGGTATCTATTCTATAGAGGCTACCCGGTACAAAAAATCTTATTTGTATACGGAGTTGGGGGCGCTGGTAAGACAACTTTAATTAACGTGATCAGAAATGTAATCGGTGAAAAAGCCTCATCATCTGTATCACTAGAAGCACTGGTATTAAATAGGTTTGCTACAGCCGGGCTATATCAGAAAACTGCTAATTTTGATTCTGATGCACGGGCGCAATTTCTAGAAGATGGTTCTGTACTAAAAAAACTAACCGGTGAAGATTCTGTATTTGCTGATGTGAAGTTTGGTGATCAGTTTCAATTTAGAAACTATGCAAAACTTACCTTATCCATGAATCAGTTGCCATCAATGAGGGATTACAGTGGTGGGCTTGAAAGACGAGCAATGATATTGCGGATCAATAAGAAAGTTGCCCCTGAAACAAAAGAAAAATATCCCTATTCTGAAATGCTAAAAGAATCATCCGGAATCTTTAATAAAGCTATGGAGGGATTAAGACGGCTATTAGATAATGGCTACTTCTCAGAAACTGAGTCAATGCGTACAGAAGTTAAGAAGTGGGTTAATGGTAATGATCAAGTAGGGCGTTTTGTATCTGATGCAATAGTAAAAGACGAAAATCATTTCATATCTGTAAAAGACATGTACAAAGCGTACAAAGACTATTCAGAAGAGAATGGGGAAAGGGCAATAGGTAAGTACAAATTTGGACAACGCTTAGAAGATATGGGATTGGTGAAGGTAAAAACACAAGAAAACGGGATCCGTTACTGGAAATGGCAAGACGTGAATTTTATTAATCAATAGATACACAACTTGAATTCTGGACACTTTACTCAATTTCTGGACATTTCTAATAAGTTTCTGGACACTTTACTCAATTTCTGGACGTTTTTCAAAATTTCTGGACACTTAAAATCCTTTTATATCAAGGTTTATAGTGCTTTATGTCCAGAAATTAGAGAAATTTATTAATTAATAGAATATATCTATTCTATTTATAGAAGAAAGAGAGAGAGAAAGAAAGAAGAGAGAGAAAAAAATATATATAATAGTTTGGAATTTTTGGCAATTTCTGGACACTTTCATACTTCAGAGGGCATGGTTGTGGGATTTGAGACGATTAAATTTCTGGACACTTTGCCCAAAAAAAGCAAAAAACGTCCAGAAATAAATATAAAAACAGTTATCACATAGGAGGATACAAGAAATGAACGTACAAAATTTGATTCAAAGATCTTTAATGTTTGGTGAACAGTACTACGGGGAATTAAAGTTAGATACCCTTGATGAACTTTGCAATAAGTTCAAGGCTTCACTAGATTTCATTAGATATGGTGTAAACGAAAACGATCTACAGACTGTACAGGTAGGAGTTGGCCTTGCCTTCACTTTTGGGGTTGGTATTTATGGGAGCATTGATAATGCTTTATTGAACGATCTAACGGATATAGACGTACAACAACCCGTTAACCCCGGATTAAGTAACAAGAACGCCAATATGATTCTTCACTTACTAGATTTAATCGCTGATGATGACGGGGAACAGATTAAAAATGATCCATTCACGGGTAAAAAATCTTATTCCTCAGAAACCCTCAAAAAGCACTATATAAATTCAGATCCTTCACACTCTAATGAGTTTTCTTTCGGGTCTCATAATCATCTAATCAATATGATTAAAATTTTAGCTAAAATAGCGGGACTTTGTGGAGGAACCTTAGAAGATTGCATAGATTTAGAAATGTCCGATTTTGTAGGATATTTGAGAATTGAGAAAGGAATGAACGTCTAGTTTTGTCTAGTTAAATTAGAATCCGCTGAATTGGAACCAGCCTTGTGCCGGTTTTTTATTTGCCTTAAAAAGCTTAGACAACATCTGTAGGCTACAAACATTGAAATTATCCGAAAAATATCAGGTTTTGTCAGGTTTTAACATTGTAAACTATTAGAATTATTTGTTGGATGTTTCAAGATAAAATTCAGGAACACTGAGAACTATTGCAATACATGGGATGAAGGATGTTTGATGACTTTCATGATAATGTAGGTTAAGACATCCACGTTGAATAAAATGTTGAGTTTTGTTAGGTTCTCAGATTCGTCTCCTTTTTTGTTATCTGGAAAGGTTATTTGTCTATAATTGACCCCGATTATTTTGACGCCCAATCACCAACAAAAAACACTATATAAATCAAACCCAAACGACGCCCAAATGACGCCCATTTGACGCCCAAAAATATATTTTGTACCTGAACGTAAAAAAAGAAACCCTGATTTAACAGGATTCTTTGAACGTAGATTAACTAAATTTTACTATCTAAAGGAGGATGTGGGATTCGAACCCACGCGCGATGTTACTCGCCTGACGGTTTTCAAGACCGTTCCCTTCAGCCGGACTTGGGTAATCCTCCATATCACAACAGCAATTATTTTAACAAAAGTTCCTAGTAACTGTCAATCTTTTTTTGCTTAACTTCCACAGGTTGTCTGTTATAATAAAAAACAAAAAATAATTGAAGGAATAGAATGACTGAACGTGAACAAATCGATCAAATTGATCATGAAATGACGGTTCTTTTTACTCAAAGAATGCAATTATCCAAAAAAATTGCTGCTGCAAAATTTGCAGCAAAAGCGCCCGTCAGTGATCGAAAAAGAGAAGAAGAAATAATTAAGAATGAGCTTGCAAAATTACCCAATGATGAGTTAAAATCTTATCTCAGGGACTTTTATCGCGATGTTTTTTTGATTTCCAAGCAATATCAAGCTAAGCTGATTAAGGGTTGGCGTGATAAAAATGATGAAAATTAAAAAAAGGTCTTGCAAATTACCTAGGCGTGCGAGTATAATGAATAACTGCAAGTGCTTATGCACACCATAGTGGCTCGGTAGCTCAGTCGGTAGAGCAATGGATTGAAGCTCCATGTGTCGGCGGTTCGATTCCGTCCCGCGCCACCTTGGAGGAGTAGCGAAGTGGCTAAACGCGGCGGACTGTAAATCCGCTCCTTCGGGTTCGGTGGTTCGAATCCACTCTCCTCCATAGATTTAGGGATATAGTTTAAAGGTAGAACTACGGTCTCCAAAACCGTCAGTGTGGGTTCAATTCCTACTATCCCTGTTATGGCGGTATTGGTGAAGTGGTTAACACATCGGTTTGTGGCACCGACATTCACGAGTTCGATCCTCGTATACCGCCTATATTCTTGGGATATAGCCAAGTGGTAAGGCAAGGGACTTTGACTCCCTCATGCACAGGTTCGAATCCTGTTATCCCAATTTTTTATTGGTTTTGGCGGTATAGCCAAGTGGTAAGGCACGGGTCTGCAAAACCTTGATCACCGGTTCAAATCCGGTTACCGCCTTGCTTATAAAAATAGACATCTGAAAGGATGCCTTTTTTTATACTTTCTTTTGACAATTAGGACAAAGTCCGTGGACCTCAACGTGAGCACTTTTAAGTAAGTAGCCGCTCTCCTTTTCAGCGCCTTTTAGCAACGATGAAAAGTCGAAGTCTTCTCCATCAACAATTGAGCCGCACCGATCGCAGATGATGTGATAATGAGGGGACCCGAAGTAATCAAAATGATGTTCGGCTGTTTTGCTGTCCTCAATGTCGATTACTAGTTTGGCCTTTATCAGCGCCTCCAGGGTGTTGTACACAGTGGCCAAACTAATGTGTTGATGGCCTTCATTTAAATCTGAATAAATTTTTTTTGCGGTTGGATGACAATGACTATCTACCAAATAAGCCAGAATTATTTCACGTTGGGGGGTAACTGTGGCACCGGTTTTTTTAAAGGCATTCAAGGCTTTTTCGAAATGTGAATTGGTCATTTTTCTTCCTCATTCATTTAATTAAATTTTACCTCATTGGTGCGACAAATGCCAAAGATCTTTACAATGATCAAAATCCAACTTAAGACTGATGTAGAAAAAATATTTATGAGCGATAATAATTTACGAACAGCAAGAGTAAAACATTCTTGGTAGTTCACATTTTCTCCCCTAAACACATTTAATCTTTTAGTCACCTGGTATCCCCTACTAGGTGATTTTTTTGTACAAAAAAAGCAGGATTAACCTGCTTTTTGTGGATACCGGTGCTCGGGCTCGAACCGAGACGTCATCGCTGACACTGGATTTTGAGTCCAGCGCGTCTACCAATTCCGCCACACCGGCAAATTCCAACTTTGATATAATATAAAAAAAAACCGCGTTTGTCAACTGGTCTTAGAGTTATGAGCCAATCTGTGGTAAATTAAAGTTACTAATAAATGCATAAGGAAAAAAACAGTGAATATTGGGATCTTTACAGACACGTATTTCCCCCAGATTAGTGGGGTAGCAACTTCAATTAAAACTTTAAAAGATGATTTGGAGAAAAAGGGTCATTCGGTTTATATCTTCACGACGACTGATCCTAATGTCGATAAAAATGATTATGAACCAGATGTTTATCGCTTCGGCAGTGTTCCATTTCCGTCATTTACCGAACGTCGAGTGGCGATTCGTGGGCTTTTTAAAGCAGTTTCCATTGCCCGGAGTTTAAATTTAGATATCGTTCATACGCAAACGGAATTTTCGATGGGCTACATTGGTAAATATGTCGCTCATGCTTTAAAAATACCGGCACTTCACACTTATCATACGATGTATGAAGATTATTTGCACTACATTATGAATGGGCATTTGCTACATCCTTCAGGGGTTAAGCAAATTTCCAGAGCGTTTTTATATCATATGACAGGGTTAATTTGTCCGAGTCAGCGAGTTATGGATACGATGATTCGCTATGGGATTAAGATTCCGATGCGAATTATTCCCACAGGAGTGGACCTCAGTCAATACCAAAAACCAGTTGACGACATTAATCTTCGATCAGATTATCAGATTCCAGCTGATGCTAAAGTTGTCCTCTCGGTTAGTCGGGTTGCCTACGAGAAAAATATTGGATTTTTGCTGAGAAGTTTTGCCGAAATTGTCAAAAAAACTGATAACGTCTACCTTTTTATCGTTGGAGATGGTCCAGCAATTGATGATCTAAGAGATCAGACAGCAGCGCTGGGCATTGAAAATAGAGTAGTCTTTACAGGATATGTTTTGCATAGTAAAGTTGTGGCTTACTATCAGCAGGCTGATGTTTTCGTTTCCGCCAGCAATACGGAAGCTCAAGGCTTAACTTTTATTGAGTCGCTGGCCGCCCATACGCAAGTCTTGGCCTGGGATAATGATTATGATCGGCTGCTTTTAAATGATGAAAGTTTGGGAGCAGTATTTTCGACCGAAGAAGAACTGGTCGATTTAATGACGAAATATTTGAGTCAAGAAATTTCAATCAGCGAATCGATTTTAAACCCCGTGTTGGATAGAATTTCCGCCAGCCATTTTGGCTCAGAGGTTTTGGAATTCTATCTTGATCTTATAGATCATTTTGAAGAGGAAAAACAAGAAGAACTTGATGAGCAAGAAGCAAGTTTGATGCGGCGGATCAGTAGCTATTTGAAATTGACTCGTCCGAGAAATGACGAAGATCTTTCGAATTTTGCGGTTGGCTTTTATGGTGAGGGCAAGTTTCGAAGTTTGATTTTGACGAATTTTTGTAAGCAAAATTATCCAGTTTTTGCAACGCCAAGCGAAGATAACGTCCCTGATACGAAGAAAATCACTGTTGTCTCAGACGAAAGTCAGCTGTTAGATAATTCTAATTTGATTTTTGTTGAGCTGGCGAGTCAAGAGAAATTTTTGGACCTTGCTAGGAAAATTAAAAAAAATCAGATTTTGGTCAATTTGCAGACGATGAGTGATTTTGACTTGTCAACTTTGCGTGCAGTAGAAACTGAAATTGAGGGTCACGTTTTTGATGGGGTGATGATAGTTAATGATTTTGAGTCAGTGACCCTTTTAATTGGTGGAGATCAGGATAAATATGAAGAAATTTCCCCTGCTTTTGAGGTCTTCACTGATGAAGCATTTTATCTGGGAGCCCTTGGAGCAGCGCAAGTTGGCAATAAGTCGCTGGAGATTTTGCGCAAACAAATACAGCAAGGAGTTATTTGTGCTCTTGAGGAGTCTCATCTGCCAGATGTTGACTTAAGTGCAATTTTGGACTTGTTAACGGACACTGATGAAACTCACTTTATTAGACACGTCGGCAATCGTAAGTTAAATGAAAATCAAAGCGATCTGTAAAACTAGGAAATTGAATTTTTTGTGAAGTTTTGCTAAGGACGTGGAAGTTTTATTATCAGTATAGTAAACTCAGAGTAATAAAAATGGAGATATAGGAGTAGATCTTGTGAAATCAGAACTTGAAGGAATTATTAAACGTCTTATTGCAATGCAAGATGGTAGTGGGACGATCAAAACCAGACATTTTGAAAAAGATGGCGAAGACCTAGCAAAAGTTACCTACGATGAAGATAATAAAGTTTTTCAGGTTGATGAAATTCAAGCTGGAGAATCATATAAGTTTGATAACATCGATCTTGTTGCTATTGAGATCTACGACATTTTAGGAGCCTAGCTCTTTTTGGAGTCATGATTTGAATCAAATATTATCAAATATAAAGACCTTTTTTTTGAATAAGAGACTTGGTTTTTATTTTCTAGCAGTAATCTTATACGTTATCAAAACTGATCTGACCTACCTTACTAAATTTAGTTTAGGTGTTCAGAATTCTTTTCAACAAATAATTATGCTGATCAACCCAATCGCCGCAGCTTTGTTTTTACTAGGTATTGGGTTGTTTTTCAAAGGGCGCAAATCTTATATTGTCATTTTGATCATTGATTTTTTGTTAACCACCTTGTTATTTGCCAACATTCTTTACTATCGGGAATTTTCTGATTTTTTAACTATTGAAATTATCAGCAAGAGTTCCCAGACTGCTAGCGGGTTAGGTGGAAGTATTTCGGGTATTTTCAAAGTTAGTGATCTTTTGGTTTATACGGATTTTGTAGTTTTACTACTCTTGTTACTTACTAAGGTTATCAAGATGAATCCTAAATCCATTGGCAAACGCCAGCCGTTTACATGTCTCGTGGTAGCTACAGCATTTTTTTGTGCTAATTTGTCCATGGCTTACAC
Organism: Xylocopilactobacillus apicola; assembly: GCF_033095985.1. Lineage (NCBI taxonomy): Bacteria > Bacillati > Bacillota > Bacilli > Lactobacillales > Lactobacillaceae > Xylocopilactobacillus > Xylocopilactobacillus apicola. Next base: position 2,027,939 of record NZ_AP026802.1, on the reverse strand, counting down.
AGATCGTTCAGGTCTTTTGACGAGGACCTTTGATAATAATTATATTGTTAAGTATTTGGGTCTTAATTTCTTTACAGGTTACAACGCTTTTCGGGCTCATGAAACTAATGCAGTTCGTTCTAAAGCCAATGTCAGTGATTTAACAAGTGTTACCCAATATCTTGATCAGCACCGCGTGCCAGCCAATCCCGAATATTTTGGCAAGGCAAAGGGCAAGAACGTCATCATTTTTCACTTGGAAAGTTTTCAGCAGTTTTTAATTGATTTTAAGTATAAGGGAAAAGTAGTCACACCCAATTTAAATGCACTGTATCATAATCCGAACTCAATTAGCTTTGATAATTTCTTTAATCAAGTAGGTGAAGGTAAGACAAGTGATGCTGAAATGATGCTGGAAAATTCCCTTTTTGGTTTGCCAAGCGGTTCGGCGATGCAGCTTTACGGGGGCGAAAATACTTTTAACGCTGCCCCAGCGATTTTATCGCAGCACAATTATACGACGGCTTCACTTCACGGAGGTAATTCCAGTTTTTGGAATCGGGATTCGACTTATAAGTCTTGGGGTTACGATATGTTTGTTAGTAAAAGCTTCTATCCCCAGAATAAAGATTACTATCATGGCTACGGCTTGAAAGACAAAATTTTTCTTAAAGACTCAATTCCATATTTAGAGGAGTTGCCGCAGCCTTTCTATGCAAAACTGATCACCGTTTCTAATCACTATGCATTTGATTTTGACAAAAAAGATCTAACGATTGGCCGCAGTGATACTGGCGATCCAACTGTTGATGGCTATATTCAAACAGCTCGTTATCTCGATGAAGCAGTTGGTGAATTTATGAATTGGTTTCATCAAAGCGGAATGAGCAAGAATACGTTGATTGCTTTTTATGGCGATCACTATGGAATTTCTGATAACCATAAACCCGCGATTCGCAAGTTACTGGGACGTAAGAGTTTTGGTGAATTTGATGATGTTCAGTTTCAACGGGTGCCTCTAATCATTTACTCCGAAGGACTGCCTGGAAAAATTGACCATACTTACGGCGGGGAAATTGACTTTTTGCCGACATTATTGGGTTTAATGGGGATCGATAATACGAAGACTTTACAGTTTGGTCAGGATCTTTTGTCAGGAAAGAGCAATCAGATCGTGGCTCAGCGTAATGGGAACTTTGTGACGCCTAAATACACCAAGGCCAAGGGTAAGTATTATTTGACAAAGACTGGCGAACATATTGGCAGTGACGAGGAGACCGATACTGAAAAAGAGGAGTTATCTAATTTAACAAATGCGGTAACTACCCAATTAAGTTTATCTGATCGAGTGATTCAACGTGATTTGTTGCGCTTTTATGACTTGCCTAATTTTAAAAAAGTAGATCGTTCAAAATATTCTTATACTAAGAAAAACGCTACGAAGCTGCTGGCAAAATTTGCAAACAGTCCGACTTCATTTAAGAATCAACGGGAAAATTTAGGATTGACAGACATTCCATATTTAACTGATGCTCCGGAGTTAATTAACAAGAATGATCGGCCTAATAATATGCTTGCGGCGACGCCAGCAACAAACCTTAGTCCTGAAAATAAGACTAAAGTTGTGGAAGAATTCAATAATTGGTTTGCAACCCAAGCATCAGATAATAAGATGGGGTTGATGGTCTTTGCTCCTTTGAATTTAACAGATGAATCTTTTTATCAGAGTTCGTTTGGTAAAATTGGTAGCAATCCAGAGTATCCGATCCATTTACTTGAAAATCCGTTGATTACTTATTATTCGAAGTCAGGTATAACGGGTCTTGCAGCCGATGTTAATCAAGATGATATAGATTTTGCAAAACCGTTTACAGCCTATTTATTAGCTGATGACGGGAATGTATACCAAGCTGATATTTCTAAGCAAAACTTCCCTGGCGTTTACAACGGGATTACAAATCCAGAGAATCAGTTAGTTTACTACACACCTTTACCTCATACCAGCAAACTATTCCTTAAATACCAAGATTTAATTAAGAACGGCCATTAGGAGGCGGTATTCATGGACGAAAAAACTAAAGCAGAGAATTTAAAAAAATTAACACCAGAAGAATTTGAAGTTACTCAGCACGCAGCAACAGAACGTCCTTTTTCTGGTCAATACGACGATTTTTACGAACCCGGGATTTATGTTGATGTAGTAAGTAAAGAGCCCTTGTTTTCTTCACAAGATAAATATGATGCCGGATGTGGTTGGCCAGCGTTTACTCAACCAATCAAGGATGCGATGCTTAAAGAACTACCAGACCGTTCTTTCATGCAAGAACGCACAGAAGTTAGAAGTGCTGAAGCTGATTCACATTTAGGTCATGTTTTTGAAGATGGGCCTCAAGAGCGCGGAGGCCTTCGCTACTGCATTAACTCAGCAGCTTTGCGTTTTGTTCCAGCAGCAAAATTAAAAGCAGCCGGATATGGTGAGTATGCTAAATTATTTCCAGGTGTTTTACAAGTTGAGGATGATTAATGAGTGAAGAAACAGCAATTTTTGCCGGTGGATGTTTTTGGTGCATGGTTGAACCATTTGATACTCGTCCTGGCATCAAGAAAGTTGTGTCTGGCTATACCGGTGGGCACGTAGAAAATCCGACGTATGAACAAGTTGCTAGTCACACGACTGGGCACACGGAAGCGGTGATGATTACCTTTGATCCAGAAGTGATTAGTTACCGAGAATTACTTGAAATTTATTGGCAGCAGACCGATCCGACTGATGCAATGGGGCAATTTCAAGATCGAGGCGATAATTATCGACCAGTGATATTCGTAAATAGTCCTGCTCAACGCGCGGCGGCTCAAGAATCGAAGAAAGCTTTAAGTGAGTCAGGGAAATTTAAAGATCCGATTGTTACGACAATTGAGCCAGCCCAACCGTTTTATCCAGCTGAAGAATATCATCAAGATTTTTATCGCAAGGATCCATTGCGCCATGAAATCGAAGAGGCTGGCGGACGAAAAGCCTTTAAAGAAAAGTATTGGGAATAATAGTGGACTTTCAGTTTTTGACTGAAAGCCTTTTTTTTTGAATAAAAAGAACATTTTGCTTTCAGATCTGGTACAATTTTTATACCGAACTAGTAAAATTAGTTCAACGAGCAAGAGCTCATGGTTATCAAATTTAAAAATAACCATCGATGCAAAAAGCCGTTGAAATGGGGAAGGGTTCTACCAGTTTTATCATCTCGATTTTTCATTCTATTTTGGATGGGAAGTTTCTTCATTACTATATAAAATTTAACGAAAGAGATATGATGATTTATAAACACAGAAGGTGTACCAATTGACGAAGCAAAATCCGATTGTATTAATTGGCTTCATGGGGGTTGGGAAGACTTCAGTTGGCACGTTTTTAGCTAAGAAAACCAAAGTTAATTTTTGTGATACTGATAAAATGATTACGCGAATGGAGAAGGCAACGCCCGGTGAAATTTTCGCCACCAAGGGAGAGGCTTATTTTCGAAGACAAGAAACTCACATTCTCGAACAGGCTCTAAAACATCCGGGGATTATTTCAACTGGGGGTGGAATTGTAGAAGTTAAGCGTAATATAAGTCTTTTACGTAAGAGTCAAGCGACAATTGTTTACATTTATGGTGATTTACCACACATAATGAAGCGTCTTTTACGCAATCAGCGTCGTCCTTTAGTCGAAAAAAGTACGACCAGAGAGTTTTATCAACTTTGGGAGCGGCGCGACCAAATGTATCGGTCGATAGCTGATGTCGTTGTTGATTCAACTAATAAACGCAATAATATCGTTGCTGCTGAGGTTAAATTAGGAGTAGCATTGTTAGAACGTAATGAATTAACTCGCAAAGAAATTGAAGATTCTTCGCGTATCATGGCGCTTGAAAAAGAGATTGAGCATTTAAGGGCGAAAAAATTAAATTTGGAAAGTCATTTAATTAATCAACGTTTTATCAGCGTTATTAAACGAGGTAGCAAGCGTTCAAGATAAAGTTAACGCGTAATCGTAAGCGGCTTTCGTTTGAAGATCAAAAGCAACAATTCGGACTTTCTCAATAGAGTATGAAGGGAAATTACTGATTGTGTTCAAGGCAATTTTTGCCGCTCGCAAAAGAGGAAAGTGGTAAACGCCCGTACTAATGGAGGGAAAATCAACAGTATGACATTGATGCGCCTCAGCTTCTTTGAGTGAATTGAAGTAGCTGTTTTTTAACAGCTCATCTTCGTTATTTTTGCCATCGTGCCAGATTGGCCCAGGAGTATGTATGATAAATTTAGCTGGCAGATTAAAACCAGGCGTGGTTTTCGCTTCCCCAGTTTTGCAACCATGAAGAGCCTCACAAGCTGCATCTAGTTCTGGTCCGGCCGCACAGTGAATTGCTCCGTCAACACCGCCCCCGCCCATTAAAGTGGTGTTTGCAGCATTAACAATTGCGTCAACGTGACTTTGTGTGATGTCACCTTTAATAATTTCAATTTGGATCATCAGTTTGAACTCCTTTTTTCTTCTATTGTAAATCAAAAATATTTTGTTAAAAGGCAGAAAATTTAAAAAAAGACTTGCTGTAGCGCCGATAATGCGTTATACTATTTAATTGTTATTTGTTACAAGGGGTTTCTATGCGCTAAAGAGCGGATAGGGCTCTTAAGCTATGATGCGAGATGTTGCAACACACCCGGCTGCATTGCCATTGCAGAGTGCGTTGGTGCTTTCGTTGAGCTAGTCAATACAATGAACTTTGACGAGGAGGAAAAAATGGCAAATGAAAAAATTAGAATTAGGTTAAAGGCCTATGAGCACGGCATCCTTGACCAGTCAGCAGAGAAGATTGTTGAAACTGCTAAACGGACGGGTGCTACGATTTCAGGTCCGATTCCTTTGCCAACAGAGCGTTCACTTTATACAGTTTTGCGTTCGCCACATAAGCATAAGGATTCACGCGAGCAGTTTGAAATGCTGACTCATAAGCGTTTAATCGATATTTTAAATCCAACACCAAAAACAGTCGATGCCCTGATGAAGTTAGATCTTCCCAGCGGTGTAGATATTGAAATCAAACTATAATAAGGAGGTTCACATGGCAACTAAAGCAATACTTGGTCAAAAGATTGGGATGACCCAGATCTTTGATGAAAATGGTGAACTGATTCCAGTTTCTGTTATCGATGTAACTCCAAATACGGTCTTGCAAGTTAAGACTAAAGAACATGATGGTTATGATGCTGTTCAGCTTGGAACAGGTGCTAAACGTGACGTTCTTAGTAATAAGCCAGAACAAGGTCACGTTAAGAAGGCTCAAGCTAAACCAAAACGTTTTGTTAAAGAAATCCGTAATTTTGAGCTTGGTGATGGGGAATTTGGTTCTGAAGAATTAACCATAAATGTTGAACAATTTGCAGCCGGTGAGTTAGTTGACGTAACAGGAGTCAGCAAAGGTCATGGCTTCCAAGGAAACATCAAGAAAGATAATCAGTCACGTGGTCCTGAAACACATGGATCTCGTTATCATCGAATCCCTGGTTCAATGGGTGCGATCATTAATCGCGTTTTCCCTGGAAAAAAATTGCCAGGCCGCATGGGTAATCATACGGTAACAATGCAGAATTTAGTGATTGCTAAAATTGATCCAGAACGTAACTTGCTTTTAATTAAAGGGAACGTTCCGGGAGCAAACAAGTCATTCGTAACAGTAAAAAATGCCGTAAAAGCGGTCGCTAAGTAAATTAAGGAGAAATAATGACGGAAATTACTTTATATCGTCAAGATGGTTCCGAAAATGGAAAAGTAAACCTTAGTGATTCTATTTTCGGCATCGAACCAAATGAACATGTCGTTTTTGACGCAGTTGTAATGCAAAGAGCAAGCTTGCGTCAAGGAAACTCAAACGTTTTGAATCGTTCTGCAGTTTCTGGTGGGGGCCGTAAACCTTGGCGTCAAAAAGGAACAGGTCGTGCTCGTCAAGGCTCGATTCGTTCACCACAATGGAAAGGCGGCGGAGTTGCATTTGGCCCACATCCACGTAGTTATTCATATAAGCTGCCTAAGAAGGTTCGCCGTTTAGCACTTAAATCAGTGCTTTCACAAAAAGTGCTTGATAATGATTTGATCGTTGTTGAAGACTTATCATTCTCTCAACCAAAAACGAAAGAATTCATTGCATTTATGAAAAATGTTAAGGCAGACGAGACTTCAGCATTAATCGCTGTTGAATCAGAGAACGAAAATGCAGTTTTATCAGGCCGTAACTTACAAAAAGTTCGTTTTGTTACACCAACTGGAATTAATGTTTTAAACATTTTACAAGGTAAGAAATTGATCATAACCAAGAAGGCTCTTGAGATCATCGAGGAGGTATTTGCATGAGTGATAGTGTTCATGACGTGATTAAAACCCCAGTTATTACTGAGAAGTCAATGGATCTCATGGGGCAACACAAATACACATTTTATGTAGCTCCTGGCGCAAATAAGATTCAAATTCGTCACGCAATTGAAGAAATCTTTGATGTCAAAGTTAAAGAAGTCAACTTGATGAATATTCGCAAAAAGTTTCGCCGTTATGGTCGATACAGCGGCTATAAAGCTGGTAAACGTAAGGCAATCATCACTTTAACTGCTGATTCTAAGGAAATTCCAGTGATGGTCAAAGATCAGTCTACTGACGATAAAAAAGACGATAATAAATAAGTAAAGGAGCAGATTATTGGGAATCATTAAGTATAAACCGACTACAAATGGTCGGCGGAACATGACGTCTTCTGACTTTGCTGAGATTACGAAATCGAAACCAGAAAAGACACTGCTTCAAGCAAAATCAAAAACGGCTGGCCGTAATTCGCAAGGTCACATTACAGTTCGTCACCACGGGGGCGGACATAAGAGAAAATACCGCATTATTGATTTTAAACGGCAAAAAGACAACGTAGAAGCAACAGTTAAGGCAATCGAATATGATCCAAATCGAAGTGCAAATATTGCATTGTTGTACTACGCAGATGGAATTAAGGCTTACATCTTGGCACCTAAGGGCTTAGAAGTCGGTCAGAAGATTGTTTCTGGCGAAAGCGTTGATATCAAAGTTGGTAATGCAATGCCTCTTTCAAGTATTCCTGATGGAACTTTAATTCATAATATTGAATTGAAGCCTGGTAAAGGCGGACAATTAGTTCGTTCAGCTGGTACATCAGCACAGGTTTTAGGTAAGGAAGGCAATTACGTTTCTGTTCGTCTTCAATCAGGAGAAATGCGTAATATTTTAGCTCGTAACCGGGCAACGATTGGTGAAGTTGGTAACGGACAACATGAATTAATCAAACTTGGAAAAGCAGGACGTAAACGCTGGATGGGAATTCGTCCAACAGTTCGTGGATCAGTTATGAACCCTAACGATCACCCACATGGTGGTGGTGAAGGTAAAGCTCCGATCGGTCGTCCATCTCCAGTATCTATCTGGGGTAAGAAGACCTTAGGTAAGAAGACACGTAATACAAAAGCGAAATCTGAGAAATTCATTATTCGCCATCGGAATCATAAGTAGAGGAGATTAGGTTATATGACTCGTAGTTTAAAAAAGGGTCCTTTTGCTGATGAACATCTCTTAAAGAAAGTTGATGCTCAAAAGGATCAAGAGAAAAAACAGATTATTAGGACTTGGTCTCGTCGTTCAACGATCTTTCCTTCTTTTATTGGATATACGATCGCTGTCTATGATGGCCGTAAACATGTGCCAGTTTATATTCAAGAAGATATGGTTGGTCATAAGTTAGGCGAATTTGTACCGACGAGAACGTTCAGAGGACACTCTGGTGAAGATCGTAAAACAGGGAAGAAATAAAGGAGAAAATTATGGCTGATGATAAAGAAGAAGTAATTACTTCTGCCCGCGCGACGGCAAAGACTATTCGGATTGCTCCTCGCAAAGCGAGAATGGTCATTGATTTGATCCGTGGTAAGAAAGTAGCAGAGGCTTATGCGATTTTACAATTTACTCCTCGCGGAGCATCACCGATTGTAAGCAAAGTTTTACATTCGGCAGTCGCAAATGCAATGAATAATTTTGACCTGGATGCAGAGGATCTTTACGTTTCAGAAGTATATGTAAATGAAGGTCCAACCATGAAAAGATTCCGCCCTCGAGCTAAAGGCTCAGCGTCGGCAATTCATAAGCGAACCAGTCACATCACGGTAGTTGTCAAACAGAACGAAGAGTAAAGAGGAGATTGAAGTTTGGGTCAAAAGATTAATCCAATTGGATTTAGAATCGGTGTTATCCGTGATTATGAAGATAAATGGTATGCAGAAAAGAACTTTGCTAAATACCTGATCGAAGACATCGAACTAAGAAAATATATTTTCAAACGTTTAGCAAGTGCTTCAGTTTCTCACGTTGAAATTGAAAGAGCATCAAATATGGTTAACGTTTTTATCCATACAGCTAAACCTGGGATGGTAATCGGTAAAGGCGGAAGTGAAGTTGAAGCATTAAGACATGATCTTTCAGGCTTAACGAAGAGTACCGTTCACGTAAATATCGTGGAAATTAAAAAGCCCGATCTTGATGCCCATTTGGTTGGTGAAAGCATCGCTAGTCAATTGGAAGCACGGATTGCTTTTCGTCGGGCACAAAGACAAGCAATGCAGCGGGTAATGCGCGCAGGAGCAAAGGGAGTTAAAACTCAAATCTCTGGGCGACTAAATGGCGCTGATATGGCACGTCGTGAAAAACATTCTTTGGGTAGTGTTCCACTTCATACCTTAAGAGCAGATATTGACTATTCATGGGATGAAGCAACGACTACATATGGTCAAATTGGTGTTAAAACTTGGATTTACCGTGGTGAAGTGTTACCTGGTAAGCCAAGAGTTAACTTAGCTGAAGAAGGTCCTCGCCAAGGTCGTGGCAATCAACAAAGACGTGGCAACAACCGGTCAAATAATAATCGTAACGGTAATGGTCGCAATAATAACCGCAACGGAAATTATCGCAACAATAACAACCGGAACAATAATCAGAGTAACAATGGAAATAATAGACGACCAAGTAACGCTGGCCGTTAAAAAAGGAGTATTTTAAAATGCTGGTACCTAAACGTGTAAAACACCGTCGTGAATTTCGCGGTAAAATGCGTGGCGAAGCTAAAGGCGGCAAAGAGATCGCATTTGGTGAATACGGAATCAAGGCTTTAGAGAATCACTGGATCACTAACCGTCAAATTGAAGCAGCCCGGATTGCCATGACTCGTTATATGAAACGTGGCGGTAAAGTTTGGATCAAAATTTTCCCGCATAAATCCTACACTTCCAAAGGTGTCGGAGTCCGGATGGGTAATGGTAAAGGTGCTCCTGAAGGGTGGGTTGCTGTAGTAAAAAGAGAGAAAGTTCTCTTCGAAGTTGCAGGTGTCCCAGAGGAAGTTGCCCGCGAAGCATTGCGCTTAGCATCAAACAAGTTACCAATCAAAACGAAGTTTGTAACACGAGCGGAAACGGATGGTGATAAATAGTGAAAGCAAGTGAAATTAGAAAACTTTCAACATCTGAAATGATTGCCAAAGAAGAGGAATATCGTAAAGAACTATTCAATTTGAGATTTCAACAAGCTACTGGCAATTTCACAAACACAGCTCGGTTAAAGAAAGTTAAGAAGAATATTGCTAGAATACTGACAATCTTAACAGAGCAAAAGAGAGGTGAAAGTTAATGGCAGCTGAAGAAAGAAATAACCGTAAAGTCTATCAAGGACAAGTCACTTCGGACAAAGGTGATAAAACAATCACCGTTAAAGTTGATACTAGAAAAACCCATCCAATTTATCATAAGCAGATCAAGTATTCGAAAAAGTATTATGCGCATGATGAAAAAAATGAAGCAAAAATTGGTGATGTGGTTCGGATTATGGAAACTCGCCCTCTTTCAAAGAATAAGAGATTTCGTTTAGTTGAAATTGTTAAGAAAGCAGAGATCGTATAATCCTGAATTCAGGCAAAAGAAGGAGAATAAATTTTGATACAAGAAGAAACTCGGCTTAAAGTAGCTGATAATTCTGGTGCTCGTGAACTGCTTGTGATCCAGGTAATGGGCGGTTCTTATCGTAAATATGGAAATATTGGTGATATTGTAACAGCAACAGTTAAACAGGCTACACCTGGTGGCGTTGTCAAGAAGTCTGAAGTGGTAAAGGCAGTTATTGTCCGGAGCGCTTACGGAGTTCACCGTCCTGATGGATCATATATTAAATTTGACGATAACGCAGCAGTTATTATCAACGCTGATAAAAGTCCGAAAGGAACTCGTATTTTTGGACCAGTAGCTCGAGAATTACGTGATCATAATTTTATGAAGATCGTTTCTCTGGCGCCAGAAGTTCTATAAAGAGATCGTACGGAGGATATATTTTGTATTTGAAAAGGCTTGATAAGGTTCAAGTAGTACGCGGAAAATCAGCTGATAAAGGCAAAATTGGTACCATCGAAAAGGTACTGATTAAAGAAAATCGGGTGATCGTTAAAGGCGTCAACATGGTTAAGAAACATTTAAAACCAAGTTCAACTGGCAGCCAAGGTGGCGTCATTGAAACTGAGGCACCGATCGATGCGTCAAACGTAATGCTGCTTGACCCAAAGACAAATAAACCAACACGGATTAAAATGGAAATCCGGGATGGTAAAAAGATTAGGATCGCGAAGAAATCAGGCGAACCAATCGATAATTCGAAAGTAAAAAAGGAAGGGGAATCTGATTAATGGAAAATCGCTTGAAGAAAAGATACGTTGACGAGATCACCCCTTCATTAGTCGAAAAATTCAGTTATAAATCTGTAATGCAGACCCCTTCATTAGATAAAGTTGTTATCAATATGGGTGTTGGTGATGCAATTTCTAACTCAAGATTTTTAGATGAAGCAGTTAGCGAGTTGAAGTTAATTTCTGGACAACAACCAATTATTACGAAAGCTAAGCATTCTATTGCGGGCTTTAGACTTCGTGAAGGAAATCCGATCGGTACGAAAGTTACACTTCGGGGTGAACGGATGTTTGATTTCTTAGACAAATTGATCAATGTATCGTTACCACGAGTTCGTGACTTTCACGGAGTTAGTCCAAAGTCATTTGATGGTCGGGGTAATTACACGCTTGGTGTTAAAGAGCAGTTGATCTTCCCAGAGATTAATTTTGACGATGTAAGTAAAGTTAGAGGAATGGATATTGTTATCGTCACAACGGCAAATACTGATGAAGAAGCGTTAGAGCTTTTGACTCAGTTAGGAATGCCGTTTGCTAGATAATTAATTAAGAGAGGATAAGACAAACTTGGCTAAAAAGGCTTTAATAGAAAAAAATAGTAGACCTGCAAAGTTCTCGACACAGAACTATACACGTTGTGCTCGTTGTGGTCGTCCACGCTCTGTATATAAGAAATTTCATCTTTGCCGGTTGTGTATCCGCGAATTAGCTCATAAAGGCCAAATTCCTGGAATGCATAAAGCAAGTTGGTAGACGGAGGAGCGAGAAGCAATGACATTAACTGACCCAATTGCAGATTATCTGACAAGAATTCGTAATGCAAACATGGTTAAACATGAATACTTGGATGTACCTGCATCAAAAATGAAAATTTCAATGTCTGAAATTTTAAAACGCGAAGGATTTATTCGTGATTATGTCGTCAGCAAAGATAACAAGCAGGGAATGATTCGAATTTTCTTAAAATACGGATATGATAATGAACGTGTTATCTCTGGTTTAAAGAGAATTTCAAAACCAGGGCTTAGAAATTATGTTTCTGCCCGCAATGTTCCACGGGTTCTTAACGGACTCGGAATTGCAATTTTATCAACATCTGCTGGTGTATTGTCTGACAAAGAAGCACGTCAAAAAGATGTAGGCGGCGAAGTAATCGCCTATGTATGGTAAAGGTGGTGTTTAAATGAGTCGTATTGGATATAAAAAAGTTGTGATGCCCGAAGGTGTTACAATGACCCAAGATGGAAACACCATTACAGTCAAAGGGCCAAAAGGGAGCATCACAAGGACATTTCGTCCAGAAATCACTGTTAAAGTTGAAGGAAATGTAGTTTCTTTTGATCGTAAAAGTGATGAGTTTAAGCCTCTTCACGGAACAACTCGAGCACTTTTTGCAAATATGGTTGAAGGTGTACATACTGGGTTTAAGAAGCAATTAAACCTAGTCGGAGTTGGATACCGGGCACAGATGCAAGGACAAAAATTAGTTTTAAACGTTGGCTACTCTCATCCTGTTGAGATGCCTGCGCCTGAAGGAATTAAAATTGAAGTTCCTTCAAATACCGAGATTATTATCTCGGGGATCAGTAAGGAATCCGTTGGCAAATTTGCCGCCGAAATTCGGGAAGTTCGTCCTCCTGAACCTTATAAAGGTAAAGGGATTAGATACCTTGATGAACAAGTACGTCGTAAGGAAGGAAAGACTGGTAAGTAGTAGATGATTACAAAAATTGAAAAGAATAAGATTCGACTTAAACGTCATAGCCGGATGCGTTTCCATCTCAATGGTACTGCTGAAAAGCCTCGCCTAAATGTATTTCGTTCTAACACGAATATCTATGCTCAAATTATCGACGATGATAAAGGAATAACTTTAGTTAGTGCATCAAGTCTTGATAAAGATTTTGATCGCAAAGGAACTAAGGTTGAACAAGCTAAAGCGGTTGGTGAACTTTTGGGCAAACGCGCAATTGAGAAGAATATCAAAACTGTTGTCTTTGACCGTGGAGGATATGTGTATCATGGTCGCGTCATGGCTCTTGCTGATGGAGCAAGAGAAGCAGGATTAGACTTTTAGGATTGATGAAGGAGAAGACATTCATGGCAGATTTTGATACAAAAGAAAATGAATTAGAAGAAACAGTCGTTCAAATCAACCGGATCACTAAAGTTGTAAAAGGTGGTCGGAGACTTCGTTTTGCTGCAATTGTTGTTGTAGGAGATAAGAGTGGTCATGTCGGATTTGGAACTGGTAAAGCTCAGGAAGTTCCAGAAGCAATTCGTAAAGCTGCTGATGCAGCAAAGAAGAATATGATTACAGTACCAACGTCAGGAACAACAATCCCTCATGAGATCAAAGGTCATTATGGTTCTGGCCATATTTTATTAAAACCAGCTCGTGAAGGTTCTGGAATTTCAGCAGGTGGAGCTGTTCGTTCCGTCCTTGAATTAGCTGGAGTCGGTGATATTACGAGTAAATCTCAAGGAAGTAACACCCCGATCAACGTGATTCGTGCTACTTTTGATGGTTTAAAGAAATTACGGACTGCTAAACAGACTGCTGATCTACGGGGCATCTCAGTAGATTCGTTATAGGAGTGATATAATGACAAAAATTAAAGTTACGCTGGAAAGAAGTGCACTGCACCGGATTCCCGAACAACGAAAAGTGGTTAGAGCACTTGGGCTAGGTAGAGTTCATTCGACATCAATTCTACCTAACAATGCTTCAATCCGTGGAGCAATTGATAAGATTGCTCATTTGGTTTCGATTGAGGAAGTAAACGAATAGAAAGGGAGCAAGTATGCAGTTAAATGAATTAAGACCAGCACCAGGGTCACGGCATTCACGTAAACGGCTAGCCCGTGGTTTTTCATCAGGTCATGGTAAGACCGCTGGTCGAGGAACTAAAGGACAAAAGGCACGTCAAGGCGGCAAAGTTCGGATGGGCTTTGAAGGCGGGCAGATGCCGTTGTTCAGACGAATTCCCAAACGTGGGTTTAACAATATTAATCGTAAAGACTATGCTGAGGTTAGCTTGTCTGCATTGAATGCATTTAACAACGGTGATGTTGTAGACACGGATGCTCTATTAGAAAAAGGGATTATTAAAAAGACCCTTTCAGGGGTGAAAATCCTTGGAAATGGAGAAATTGAGAAGAAACTTACTGTTAAAGTAAGTAAAGTTACTAAGTCGGCGAATGAGGCAATCGTCAATGCCGGTGGAACCGTTGAGGTAAATTAATGTTCGAAACATTATTCAGGGGTTTAAAAGTAAAAAATATCAGATCAAGAATACTTTTCACCTTCTTTGCATTCTTGATTTATCGTTTTGGGTCTTTACTGACAGTCCCTGGAGTTAATGCAAAAGCAATGACTAGCATCGCTCAAAGCGGCTTAGTACCGATCTTAGATACTGTCAGTGGTGGAGGTCTTGCTAATTATTCAATTTTTGCTCTAGGGGTTTCGCCTTATATTACGGCGCAAATTGTAGTTCAGTTATTGCAAATGGATATTGTCCCAGTTTTTGTTGAATGGAGTAAACAAGGAGAGGTTGGTCGTCGTAAGTTAAACAACGTGACCAGAGTTTTGACGATATTTTTAGCATTTCTTCAATCAGTAGCTATTACTGGTGGATTTAATGCACTTTCAAGTCTGAATAATAACGGACAGAAGCTGGTGAAGTCGCCAACAGTTGCGACTTTCATTGAAATTGGTTTTATCCTTACTGCAGGAACAATGCTTTTGACCTGGCTCGGTGAACAAATCACTGATAAGGGACTTGGTAATGGAGTTTCAATGATTATTGGTGGCGGGATTATTGCTCGCCTTCCAAGCGGAATTATGGCTCTTTACCATCAGTACATTGTTGGTGCTTCAAAAACCCGTTTGATGTTCAATATTGGAATCATTGTTTTGATTGTACTTGCAGTAATTTTGATTACCACTTTTGTTACATACGTTCAACAGGCCAATTATAAGATCCCAATTCAGTTTACTCGTCGAGCTACGGGAACTGGAGATAATAGTTTCCTACCATTGAAAATTAATGTTTCTGGGGTTATTCCAGTAATTTTTGCAAGTTCATTCATTGTTACGCCTCAAACGATCTTGACTGCGTTTAGAAATGCACATGAGCAAGATGGCTGGTTTAAAGTTCTCGATTCGATCTTTAACTTGCAAAGTAACTGGGGAGTTGCGATTTATACATTACTGATTGTCCTCTTTACGTTCTTTTATGCTTTTGTACAGGTTAATCCAGAAAAAGTTGCAGAGAATCTAACGAAACAAGGTAGTTATATTCCAGGAGTAAGACCAGGCGAGGAGACGGAGAATTATTTATCGAGTTTACTCATTCGTCTTTCTACAGTCGGGTCAGTCTTCTTAGGATTAATTTCTTTGATTCCATTATTAGCAAGTAATATCTGGGGACTGCCACAGTCAATTGGCCTTGGTGGAACTAGTTTGCTAATCGTAGTAGGAGTTGCATTGGAAACAACACGGCAGCTAGATGGGTTGTTAATGAAGCGAGAATATGTAGGATTTATTAGGTAATTGAGAATGAATATTATTTTGATGGGATTACCGGGTGCTGGTAAAGGTACTCAGGCTGAAAAAATTGTTAATGAATTTGATTTGGTCCACATCTCAACTGGTGATATGTTTCGTGCAGCAATTAGTCAAGAGACTGAATTAGGTAAAATGGCTAAAAGTTACTTGGATCAGGGTAAATTAGTTCCTGATGAAGTGACAAACGGACTTGTAAAAGAACGTTTGGGTCAATCAGATGTTAAGAGCAAAGGATTTTTGTTGGATGGATATCCAAGAACGCTTGCTCAAGGTGAAGCATTAGATCAAACTGTAAAAGATTTGAAGACACAGATTGATCAAGTTGTAAATATTGAAGTAGATCCAGAAGACTTAGTTCAGAGACTCTCAGGAAGATTTATCTGTCGTAAATGTGGAGCGACTTATCACCGAATCTATAATCCTCCGAAAGTTGAAGGTATTTGTGATGTTTGTGGAAGTCGTGAATTTTACCAGCGAGATGATGATAAACCAGAAGTGGTTCGCAACCGTCTAGCAGTAAACATCCAGGATAACACACCGTTGATTGCTTATTACCAAGAACAGGGTAAACTGGCTAAAATTGATGGTAACAAGTCGATTGATGAAGTATTTGCGGAAATAGAAAAAATTCTTAAAAAGTTTGATTCTTTTAAAGAATTGTGATATGTGGTATCATTAATAAGTTAGACCCAGGTTAAAGCAGTCAAAGTGGAGGTTATATTTGGCAAAGCAAGATGTGATCGAAGTACGCGGAAAAGTTACTGATACACTGCCAAATGCAATGTTTAAAGTCCAATTAGAAAACGGAGCAGAAATTTTAGCTCATGTTTCAGGGAAAATCAGAATGCACTATATCCGTATCCTTCCAGGAGATAAAGTGACAGTAGAGTTATCTCCGTATGATCTCACTAAAGGTCGGATTACGTATAGATTTAGATAATTACGGAGGTTAGGATGAAAGTTCGTCCATCAGTAAAGAAAATGTGTGAGCATTGCAGGATTATCAAGCGCCGCGGTCGGGTTATGGTAATTTGCTCTGCAAACCCAAGACATAAACAAAGACAAGGTTAGGAGATAAGTAGTGGTTCGTATTGCTGGAGTTGATTTACCGAGAGGTAAAAGAATAGTAATAGCATTAACTTATATTTACGGAATTGGTCTTCCAACAGCGCAGAAAATCTTAAAGGATGCAAATATTTCTGAAGATATTCGCCAAGAAGACTTAACACCACAGCAGGAAGATGCAATTCGTGGTGCAGTCGATAAGTATAAAGTCGAAGGTGATTTACGCCGGGAAGTCAATCTTAATATTAAACGTTTACAGGAAATTGGTTCTTACCGTGGTTTGCGCCATCGTTTTAATCTACCCGTTCGGGGACAGAATACTAAAAATAACGCTCGGACCCGAAAAGGCAAGAAGGTTTCGATCGCTGGTAAGAAGAAGTAGTGGGGGAGTAATTAAAATTTGGCAACGAGAAGAACTACGCGTCGGCGTAGAGTAAAGAAAAATATTGAGTCTGGTGTTGCTCATATCCACTCAACATTTAACAACACGATTGTTATGATTACAGATCCAAAGGGCAACGCAATATCTTGGTCATCTGCAGGTGCACTTGGCTTTAAAGGCTCACGTAAGTCAACACCATATGCTGCACAACTTGCAGCAGAAGCAGCAGCAAAGGCTTCAATGGATCAAGGGATGCGTAATGTTGAAGTTTCAGTGAAGGGACCAGGTTCTGGTCGTGAATCAGCTATTAGATCTTTACAAGCAGCTGGTTTAGAGATTACTGCGATTCGTGATGATACACCAGTTCCTCACAATGGTTCAAGGCCACCAAAGCGGCGTCGTGTGTAATTATTAATCCTATTTTCATCTAAAATATCAGATCAGAAAGGGGTAATAGTTACTAAATGATAGAATTTGAAAAGCCGTCGATTGCAAGGATCGAAGAAACCCCGATTTATGGGAAATTTATTATTGAACCTTTAGAGAGAGGGTATGGTACTACCTTAGGCAATTCCTTGCGCCGTGTTTTATTGACCTCTTTACCAGGTTCAGCTGTTACTGACATTCAAATCGACAATGTATATCACGAATTCTCAACGGTAGACGGAATTTTAGAAGATGTTTCTCATATTATTCTTAATGTTAAGAAATTGAAGCTGAAATTAGTCGGAGTTGAAGAGAAAGTCATTGAGATTAAAGTCAATGGTGAAAAGAAAGTTACTGCTGCTGATATTGAAAGTGATCCAGAACTTGAAGTAATTGATCCGGATCAATATATTTGTTCAGTCGCTAAAGGCGGAGAGCTTTCAATGCGGATGACTGTTAAAACAGGCCGTGGATATGTTTCTGCTGTTCAAAATAAGACTGATTCAATGCCAATCGGAGTATTAGCGGTTGATTCGATTTATACACCAGTCGAAAAGGTTAATTACCAGGTTGAAAGTACTCGAGTTCGTAACCGGAACGATTTTGACAAATTAACGTTAGAAATTTGGACAAATGGGTCTATCATGCCAACTGAGGCTTTGAGTCTTGCAGCGAAGATTTTGACGGATCATTTAGCAATTTTTGTTGAATTAGACGGCGATGCTGGTAATGTTGAAACCTTGGTTGAAAAAGAAGACAAACATATTGAGAAATTGCTCGATATGACGATCGAAGAGATTGATCTAACGGTTCGTTCATACAATAGTTTGAAGAGAGCTGGGATTAATACCTTGGGTGAGTTAACCCAAATGACAGAATCTGATATGATGAAGGTTCGAAATCTTGGACGTAAGTCTTTAGAAGAAGTTAAAGCTAAACTTGCAAGTTTAGGATTATCACTAAAGAAGGAGGATGAATAGAAGCCATGCATAATCGTAAATTTGGTCGTGATAGTGGCCACCGAAAAGCGATGCTCAGAAATTTGACAACTGATCTGATTGTACACGAACGGATCACGACGACTGAAGCTAAAGCTAAAGATCTACGTTCAGTTGTTGAAAAAATGATTACGTTAGGTAAAAGAGGCGACTTGCACGCACGTCGTCAAGCTGCTGCTTATGTTCGTAATGTTGTCGCAAGCACAGAAGAGAAAGACGACGAAATTGTTGTTGAGTCAGCGCTTCAAAAGCTGTTTTCTGATTTACCAAATCGTTACGCTGAACGTAACGGTGGGTATACGCGAATTTATAAAACAGTTAGCCGTCGCGGTGATGGTGCCCCGATGGTTGTAATCGAGTTAGTATAAAGTCTAACATTTTTCAGTTGATTGTCCTTGCAGTATAATTATGCCAAGGACTTTTTTTATTCAAAAAATTGGGGCACAAATGTCAGATATAATTAAAGTAGATAATTTAAATTTCACTTATCCCGAGACTACAACTCCTATTTTAAAAAATGTTTCATTAACTATTAGGCAAAATACATTTACCACTATTATTGGCGAAAATGGCAGTGGAAAAAGTACTTTGGCGAAGATTTTGATTGGAATTAATCAACCTGATAGTGGACGAGTGACCGTTTCTGGTTATGAACTTAGTGATGACAATTTAAAGAAAATTCGTTGTGAAGTTGGGATTGTCTTTCAAAATCCGGACAGCCAGTTTGTTGGAGCAACCGTCAAAGATGACGTTGCTTTTGGTTTGGAGAATCATTTGGTGCCACATGATCAGATGGATTCAATCATTGAACGCGTTTTAAAGTTAGTTGGGATGTGGGAATATCGTGATCGTCAGCCAGAAGCTCTTTCGGGCGGGCAAAAGCAACGAGTTGCAATTGCCTGCGCGATTGCTTACGATCCAGAAATTTTAATCTTGGATGAAGCTAGCAGCATGTTAGATCCTCGTGGACGAACGGATTTGTTAAAACTGATTTCGAATTTAAAAACTCAAACGTCGATGACAATTCTTTCAGTAACGCACAATTTGACAGAAGCGTTAGCAAGTGATTATATCTATTTATTAACTGAAGGGCAAATTAAGGGGAGTGGTCAACCAACTGACTTATTTACAAATCGGAAGCTTATTTCAGAAAACCATTTGGAGCTACCTTTTATTTTAAAGCTAGATCAGCAGTTAAAAGAAGCAGGAATTCCTATCGAAGATCAATACTTTAGCGAGGAGCAATTAATAGATTATTTATGGAAATTATCTTTAAAAATGTAAGTTACTACTATAACTATCATGCGCCGATGCAGTTTAGAGCTTTAAAAGAAATAGATCTTCAAATAAGGGAAGGTAGTTTTACTTCAATTATCGGAGAAACTGGTAGCGGAAAATCGACGCTTATTCAGCACTTAAATGGGCTTTTGATTCCGAGCGTTGGAAGTGTAGAAATTGGAGATTTTACCTTAACACCTGATACAAAGAAAAAAAGGTTAGGTGAGCTTCGAAGACATGTAGGAATGGTGTTTCAGTTTCCGGAAAATCAACTCTATGAAGCAACAGTTGTTAAAGATATTGCTGTTGCTCCGATTAATTATGGGATGGAAGAATCTGCTGCATATCGGACAGCTTTAGAAATGTTAGATTTAGTGGAGTTGCCAAAATCTTTAGCAGATAGGTCGCCTTTTTCGCTTTCGGGTGGACAGATGCGGCGAGTTGCTATTGCTGGAATTTTAGCGATGCATCCGCAAATCTTGGTTTTAGATGAGCCAACGGCGGGCCTTGACCCCAGAGCCCACCGTGAGATGATGGAATTGTTTGAACGTTTGCATCAGGAGTGGCAACTGACAGTCGTAATGGTCACTCACCAAATGGACGATGTAGCTAAATATAGTGACCAAGTCATTTTGTTAGATCAGGGGTCAATTCAAGCAGCGGGAACGCCCCGCGAAGTTTTTACCCAGTCTGATCACTTAACAGTTGGTTATCCCCGCGCACTTGAGTTCGCTCAAAAGTTGAAACAAAAAGGTGTTTATTTGTCTGAACCGCCTCTTTCAACAACAGAGTTGGTTCAGGAATTAGTTAGGAAGTTAACTTGAGTAAAATATTAATTGGGCGTTATCTCCCCGGTAATTCAATTATTCATCGTCTTGATCCGCGAGGCAAGATGGTTTTCACGATTTTATTCATTATGGTCGTTTTTTGGGCGAATAATTTAGTTACTTATGCATGTCTTTTAGGCTTTACTCTTTTAGTGATACGTCTTTCGAAAATTTCGTTATCTTATTTTTTCGCGGGGATGAAATCCTTCATCTTCTTAATTGTGCTGGTGGTGGTCGTCCAAATGTTTTTCACTCCAGGAGGAAAAGTTTATTTTCATTGGGGGTTGATCTGGTTGACAAGTTCGGGCCTGAAAAGCGCTTTTTACATGTTTTTGCGTCTCTTAATTAACATCAATATCTCGACGATTTTGACCTTAACGACCTCACCCCTTTTGATTGCAGACTCGATTGAGTCGCTTTTGAAGCCACTTAAATTATTGGGAGTACCAACGCAGGTTATTGGCTTGATGATTTCGATTGCACTACGTTTTATTCCAACAATTGCTGACTCAGCACAGAAAATTATTAACGCTCAGATGTCTAGAGGCGTAGATTTTAACGATTCGAGCTTGAAAAAAAGAATTTTGAATATTATTCCATTGTTGGTACCGCTACTAGAAAGTAATTTTAAGATGGCAGAAGATCTGGCGGTCGCCATGGAGTCCCGGGGTTACATTCCGGAGGCAAAAAGAACTAAGTATCGGATCATGCGTTGGCATTTAGCAGATACAGCATCATATATTATTTTAGGAGTAATTACTATTTTGACTTGGGTTTTAAAATCATGAGATATAAAGCAATATTAAAATATGATGGAACAAGGTTTTCAGGCTTTCAACTACAAGCATCGAATTTGCGGACCGTCCAAGGCGTAATTGAAAATGCCTTGATGAAGATGTCGAAGGGTGAGCGGATTGTGGTTTTTGGTGCTAGCCGCACAGATGCAGGTGTGCATGCGTTGGGACAGGTGATTCATTTTGATTACAAAAAGTTTCTGCCCCCTGAAAAAATGCGCTTAGCACTTAATAGTCTAATGCCACTTGATGTTGAGTTTACGGATGTTCAGGCTGTGGATGACGATTTTCATGCCCGATTCGCGGCGCACGAAAAAACTTATCTTTACCGGGTGGCAAGAGGTCGGTTTGTAGATCCTTTTAAACGGTTCTATACGACACATTATCCGTATCCGGTGGATCTTGCTAAGATTGAAGAAGCGCTAAAAGATGTTGTCGGGACCCATGATTTTACCAGTTTTGCAGCTAGTGGAGGTCAGGCGGTAAATAAAGTACGTACAATTAGTAAGGCAACTGTTGAAAGTAGCGAGTCAGAAAATGAGCTGAAATTTTATTTTACCGGAGATGGGTTTCTTTATAATCAGGTTCGAATTATGGTAGGAGTTCTCCTTGAAATTGGCAATGGTCGGCGACCAGTTCATGATTTTTTGCGTCTTTATGAGGTTAAAGACCGTAAAGAAGCTCGTTGGACAGCACCTGCCAGTGGACTTTATTTACAGGAGGTTCATTACCTTTAAGTAGTTTGATTTTTAAAAAAAGAACTTTATAATTTTCTTCGGGAAAATAATTGAGGTGAAAAAATGGTTTTTGATAAAAGTATTTATCGCAAAATTTTAAGTCGTGCGTTTTCAATTCCGGTGAGCGTTAGTTACTGGGATCAGACGACTGAAAATTACGGCGAAGGTGATCCAGTTGTAAAAATTAAATTTAATGAAGAGATCCCGGTTACTGATTTCATGCACGAACCAACCCTTAGACTTGCCGAAGCCTATATGAGTGATAAACTAGATATTGAGGGCAGCATTCAAAAGTTGGTTGCTTCGGCTTTTGCAGCGAAGGATAGTTTCCTAACTAACGGGAGACTTATTAAGTATTTACCGAAGATGTCACATAGCGAGAAGGCTAGTGAAGCTGATATTCAAAAGCATTACGATATCGGAAATGATTTCTATCGGATGTGGTTAGATCCAACGATGACTTATTCCTGTGCTTATTTTGAACACCCGGATGATACGTTAGAACAAGCTCAACACAATAAGATTGAACATATTTTACATAAATTAAATCCGGTTGCAGGAAGGACGCTTTTAGATATCGGTTCTGGCTGGGGCGCAATGATCATTGCTGCAGCGAAACTTTATAATTTAAAGACGACGGGGATTACTTTAAGTCAAGAGCAATACGATTACACCAAAGAACGGATCAAAAAAGAAGGCCTGGAAGGTCAAGTTGATGTTTGGCTGATGGATTATCGTGAAGTACCTAAAGATGTTGATTTTGATTACGTTGTCAGTGTTGGAATGTTTGAACACGTAGGAAAAGAAAATCTTGGACTTTATTTTCAGAAAATTCAAGATCTCTTAGTGCCAGACGGAGTTGCTTTAATCCACGGAATTACTGGTCAACATGTAGGACTAGGAGTTGATCCGTTTTTGGTGAAATACATTTTCCCAGGCGGGTATATTCCAAATATGGCGGAGAATTTAAATCATATTATGGACGCTAAACTTCAGCTTGATGATTTGGAGACTATGAGGCGCCACTATCAGAAAACACTGGAGTGTTGGACAGAAAGTTATCATCAAGTATTTGATGAAACTAGTGAGAAATACGGCCGTGAGTTTGCCCGGATGTGGGATATGTACTTGCAGGCAGCAGCAGGTTCCTTTGAGTCGGGTAACATTGATGTCATGCAGTTCTTGCTTTCAAATGGTCGCAGTAATCAAACGTTACCGATGACCCGCGCTTATATTTATGATAATGAAAAATAATTAAATGGTACCGACTCGTTGGTTAGGTACCATTTTTACTGATGAAGGGTAGGAGATGATGAAAAACCGGAAAAAGAGTATTTCACCAAAACAAGCAGAGTTGAAAAGAATTAGTGCGATGAATCCGGCAGAAGTGTTGGCGGAGTTAAAATCAAGGCCGACCGGGCTAGCTAATAGTGTGATTGAAGAATTACAAGATCAGTTTGGGCTCAATACCGTGACAAGTCAACGAGCGAAACCCTGGTATTTAATTTTGCTTTTTTCCTTCAATGACCCCTTTGTTTACGTATTATTTTTGCTGGCAATTGTTTCCGTAGTTACGGGTGATTTGGACGGTGCCACGGTGATGTTTTTGATGATCGCTCTTTCCGTAGGCATAAGATTTCGCCAAGAGTATCGTTCGCAACAAGCAAGTAGCGACTTAACGAAATTGATTCAAAACACGAGTGCTGTGATGCGGGATGGTGTTGTCAAGGAAATTCCGATGGATCAAATCGTACCCGGAGATGTGATCGAACTGAGAACCGGAGATATGATCCCAGCGGACGCTTATCTTTTTGAGACGCGCGATCTGTTTATTAACCAGTCGTCGTTGACTGGCGAATCGATGCCAGTCGAAAAAAATGCTGAGGGCTTGAGCGAAAATCAGGATAGTGAAATGACCGCTTTTGATCAGCCAAATTTGGTTTTCATGGGGACAGATGTCCTTTCAGGCTCTGGTAAAGCAGTAATTTTAAAAACCGGCCGCAATACTTTCTTCAACGGCATTGCTCAAAGTGTGACGACCAAAAAGGCGGTGGGCAATTTTGAAAAGGGGATGCGTTCGGTCAGTCGTTTTTTGATTTTAATGATGTTAGCGCTTGTGCCAGTTGTTTTCCTAATCAATGGGTTCACCAAAAATGATTGGGGCCAGGCTTTCTTTTTTGCAATTGCAATTGCAGTTGGACTGACGCCAGAGATGCTACCAACTGTTGTTAATAGTAATTTGGCCAAAGGGGCGCTGACGATGGCAAAAGAAGAGGTGATCGTCAAGCGCTTGAATGCAATTCAAAGTTTAGGTGCGATTGATACTTTATTTACTGATAAAACGGGGACTTTGACGGAAGATCGCGTAGTTGTGATGCGCCATGTCAACGTTTTTGGAGAAGATAATGACGATGTTTTGCAATTAGCATACATGAATTCAAATTATCAGACCGGTTGGAGCAATTTGATGGATGCTGCGATCATTGAATACGTGCGCGAGCATCCGGAGCAGGAGAAGACGCTACCGCAGGGTCTCAATAAATATGATGAAATACCGTTTGATTTTTCTCGTCGGCGCTCAACCGTTGCGGT
Source organism: Xylocopilactobacillus apicola (assembly GCF_033095985.1). Taxonomy (NCBI): domain Bacteria; kingdom Bacillati; phylum Bacillota; class Bacilli; order Lactobacillales; family Lactobacillaceae; genus Xylocopilactobacillus; species Xylocopilactobacillus apicola. The sequence goes on along the minus strand of NZ_AP026802.1, from coordinate 2,003,528 downwards.
GCGTAATAAAGAACATCAGTGGATGATCACCAAGGGTGCTTTTGAAGAGATGCTCAGCATTTCAAAATATGTCATGATCGGCGAAAAACGAGAGATTTTGACGTCAGATATGAAGGAGCAGTTGGCAAGAACTAATCGCGAATTAAATGAGCAAGGGATGCGAGTTTTGATGATTGCGTATCGGATGGATCTGCACCGGAACAATGATTACACCGTTGAAGATGAAAAGGACATGACGATCGCAGGATTTCTAGGATTTTTGGATCCGCCGAAAAAAGATGCCGAAAAAGCGATCAAACTTTTGCGGGAGCACGGAGTCAAAGTTAAAATTCTGACCGGGGATAATGCAATTATTACCCAACACGTGGCAGATGACGTCGGAATCGACAATTTGGACGTCGTTTGGGGACACGAAATTGATCAGCTTGATGATCAAGCACTTCTTGATACAGTTCAGAGTCACGATCTCTTTGTCAAGCTCAGCCCTGAACAGAAGGCCAGAGTTATCAAAGTGATGCGCAGTTATGGTAATACTGTCGGATTTATGGGCGATGGGATCAATGATGCACCCGCTTTGAGGCAGGCGGATGTTGGAATCAGCGTGAAGAATGCAGCCGATATAACTAAAGATGTTTCTGACATTGTGCTGCTTGAAAAAAGCTTATTAGTGTTAGAAACCGGAATTATTGAAGGACGCAAGGTTTACGCTAACACGATGAAATATATTAAAATGACAATTTCATCAAATTTTGGAAATGCCTTATCGGTTCTGATTGCAAGTATCTTTTTGCCCTTCTTACCGATGTTATCTGTTCAACTTTTGGTGCAGAATTTGATCTATGATACCTCGCAGATGTCGATTCCTTGGGATAATGTTGATAAAGAAACTTTGATGGAGCCCACACCTTGGCGCTTAAAAGGGCTATTTCGGTTTACGGTGATTTTTGGTCCACTGAGTTCGATCTTCGATATTCTAACATTTGTCACTTTGTGGTTCGCCTTTGGGATTGGCGCTCATGCTGGAAATCCTGCTTGGCAGCACGATTTTCAAGCAGGCTGGTTTGTCGTGGGTCTTTTGACCCAAACTTTAGTGGTCTATATTTTCCGGACGCAAAAAGTTCCGAGCTTTAGTCGACATGCTTCCAACACAGTAATTTTAGCGACGCTTTTGGCAGTTGCGGCAGGACTCATCGTGATCACGACGCCGCTAAGAGTTGCTTTTGAGTTTGGAAGATTACCGGGAAACTACGCATTTGCAGCTATTTTGTTAACTGCAGGCTATCTTTTGACTGTTGAGTTGGTTAAAGTATTTTATTTGAAGCGCTATCATGAGTGGCTTTAGGGGTTTTCCCTTGATTAGTTGCAAAAAAATAATTGTAATAAAAGCGGGTTACCGTTAAGTGAAAAAGTTTAAAAGCCACAATGTATCATATGCATTGTGGCTTTTTTTAGGAGAAAAGTTTGAAATCAAATCTAACATTCGGACTATATGAATATGTTTTTGAGCTTTGTGAATTAGATTCACGGGTTGAAAATTTCTACGGAACGCGTGATAGTCAGCATAGGAGAAATTATTTTGTTCCGTTATCTTCCTCTAAAACCAAATATTTGAAAATTTAACGCTTATAAAATTAAAACAATTTGGTTTCGGTTCTAAATGTAAACAACTGCGACTTTGCAAAACTTAAAAGTTATTGCAGAAATTACAAACGATAATTGAGCTTTCGAAAGATAAAAATTTTTATCAATCGAGGAATTAATTGATACAATAATGCAAGGAGGCGCCCATGCATAATAAAATCTTGCTGGTTGAAGATGATACAGTGATCGCTAAGACGATTCAAAGTTTCTTGGCTGGACAAAGTTATGAAGTGAAGACAGCACAACATTTTAACGCAATTGATAAAGAGTTTGATTTTTTTGATCCAGATTTAGTGATCATGGACTTGATGTTGCCGCATTTTAACGGGTTTCATTGGCTTGAAGAGATTCGCAAAACTTCCAAAGTGCCAGTGATTTTCTTGACTAGTGCGGGAGATGATCCGAACTTAGTGATGGCGATGAACTTGGGAGCAGATGATTTCTTGGCGAAACCAATCGAATTGACAGTTTTGTTGGCAAAAATTCAAGGGTCGCTGCGGCGCGTTTATCAATATCAAATCTCTGAAACTAGTCTCCAAAAAGGCGGTTACGTACTGGAGATTTCAGATAATAGATTAAGCAATGCTAAAGGCAGCGTCAGTCTTTCGCCTATTGAAACCAAGCTACTCGGGTTGTTATTTGAAAAATCCGACCAGCTCGTGAGCCGGGAAGAAATGATCAAAAAATTATGGGAAGGCGATGATTTTATTGATCGCAATACACTGGCGGTGACAGTCAATCGACTGCGCAAAAAAGTTAGCGCCATCGGGTTAGCCGATCAGTTGGTAACAGTAAAAGGCGCAGGGTATAAATTAGAATTGGTAGGACAAAATGATTAAATTGTATCTCAAAAGTAATTGGCTGGTCATTGCTGGTCCCTTAATCTTATTAGCAATCGCCGCCTTGATGACCGAGTTATTAGCTAAGTCAAACGAGCTGCTTTTTAATACAATTTTTGTTGGATTTTGGCCAGTGTTTATTTTGTGGGTGATCGATTTTATGAATTTTAAACGTCATTGTCAAAAACTTAAACAACAACAAAATTCTCCAATAATCGATTTAACGGCGTTACCCGAAACAAACGACTCGCTTGCCCAAATTTATCAAGAATTATTGCACCGTGAATCTAGTGAACTTGATCAGTTAAAGACGCAATTAGTTGAAGTTCAAACAGATACATACGAAACACTGCAGCTGTGGACGCACCAAATTAAGACGCCACTAACAGCACTTGATCTTTTGCTCCAAGTTAATCCGGTCGATCAAGTAGGAGCTCGTTTGGAAGTTGAAAAAATTGACCGCTACCTGCGAGTGATGCTTAATTATTTGAAGTTAACGACAGTTAATACGGATCTGGTGTTGAGAAGTGTCAATCTAACAGTACTTGTCCAAGAGACGGTGCGCGACCTGGCTAAATTGTTTATTGCTAAGGATTTGCGAGTTAAAGTTCTCGATTTACCGACGGTGGTCAGTGATTCGCAGTGGCTGAAATTTATTTTTGAACAGGTATTAACTAATTCAATCAAATATACGCCAGAAGGGGAAATCAAAATCTACGCTAAGGGTGACGCCATAATTTTCTCCGATACGGGAATCGGAATTTTGCCTGAGGATTTGCCCCGAATTTTTGAACAGGGATACTCAGGATATAACGGACGCGAAAATCAGAAAGCCAGTGGTTTGGGGCTATATTTAAGTAACCAAATTGCTTTGAAGCTCGGTCTAAAAATGACGGCAACTTCAACGGTAGGCACAGGAACTGAAATTTCAATTCATTTCCCTCAGCGTGCTTGGATTGCAGAGTAGGTGGAATTTTGCTGAAATTAAGAAATGTTGAAAAAACTTACTACAGCATGCTTAAAACTCGTGCTGAACGGGTGTTAAAAGGAATTAGTTTTGAGGTTGCAGACAATGAATTTGTGGCAATTATGGGCGAATCTGGTGCAGGGAAGAGTACACTTTTAAATTTGATTGCAACGCTAGATGATCCAACTGCGGGAACGATTACTTTAAATGGACAGGATTTAAACCAGGTTAAAGAGGATGAACGGGCAAAATTTCGGCGTGAACACTTAGGTTTTATTTTTCAAGATTTTGATTTATTGGATACCTTTAACGTGCAGGATAATATTTATCTTCCGTTAGTTCTAGCAAAAAAGCCGCTATCATTAATGAATACTCGTTTAGCTGAAATTGCGCCGAAGTTGGGGTTAAGTGAAGTGTTGAATAAACATCCTTATGAACTTTCGGGCGGACAGCAACAGCGAGTGGCAGCAGCGCGCGCTATTATTACGAACCCTGAGCTTTTATTGGCCGATGAGCCGACGGGGGCACTTGATTCAAGAACTTCTGCTGAACTTTTGAATTTGCTGGAAGAACTTAATCAAGCAGGTCAAACGACTTTGATGGTAACTCATAGTGCGGTAGCGGCGAGTCATAGTAAGCGGGTGCTTTTTATCCGTGACGGAATCATTTTCCATCAGTTATATCGGGGCAACTTAACGCAACTTCAATTCTTGACCAAAATCAGCGAAACGTTGACGGCGATGTTGGGCGAAGCAGATCAGCACTTTTAAAAGAGGAGAGTTTGTGAAATTTTACGCAAAACTTGCAAAAAATAATTTGCGTCAATTTGCTAATATTTATCTGCCTTTTATCATTACGGTGAGTACAATGATGATGGTAAGTTTGGTAATACTCAATATTTGTTTTGATAACTCGATTTTAGTTAGTGGAATGGGAGCCCAGAGTACGAGGGGGTTGTTTTATTTTTGGTGGCATCGTGATGCTTCTCATGACAGTTTTGATTGCTTGGTATGCTAACAGTTATACTCTAAACTATCGCAGCCAACAATTACGACTTTTTAGCGTGATCGGATTTAGCAAAAGAGAAATGTCTAAAATGTTCTTTTTTGAAAAAATACTTTGCCTTGGTTTAACGCTTTTGCTGGGAACAATTGGTAGTTTGAGTTTTGCGCGCCTAGGGTACTTAGTGGTTGCCCGGATGCTTAAAATTACTTTAAAACGTGGGTTTGGTCTAAGTTTGCAAGCGTTTATGATTGCTGATCTTGCTGTTGTGCTAATCTTTATTTTTTTGTTTTTTCTGGATTTAATTTGGATTCAACGCCACAATCCATTGACTCCCGCAATTGTTGATCAACGGGAGCCCAAGACTCGCTGGTTCATGTTGATTTTCGGATTTTGGTCGATCATCTTAGGTTATTATCTTGCTGTAACGCTCAAAGATCCGATTGATGCGATTCAATATTTCTTTATTGCGGTGATGCTGGTCATCGTTGGTACTTATTTTATTTTTATTGCAGGCAGTATTTTTGTTTTGAAATTTTTAAGGGGCAGGAGATCTTATTATTATCGGCCCCAGCACTTTATTAGAATTGGGAATTTGTTGACCCGCATGAAGCAAAATGGCGCTGGTCTGGCTTCGATTACTATCTTGATTACGATGACTTTGGTGACAGTTATCTCGACAGTGGCACTATTTTTGGGGCAAAATCAAATGATCACTGCTCAAAGCCCGGTAGATCTACAATATACTGTCGGCAACAATCAGTCGGATCCCACGCCAATCATTTATGCGGCGGCCCAAAAATCTGGAGTCGAGATCAAAACACACGATATTTTAAAGATGACGCCCATTTTGATGGATGTGATCGGACTGCATCATTATGATGTCCACGGTGTCTTGTTGGCGGATTTTAATCGAATGGCGAAAACTACTGAAAAATTGACGCCCAATGAAGTTATCATAGTAAAAGAGGATGGCTATGAAGGGTCATCTTTGAAAATTGATAACCAAGAATTTCGGGTCAAGCGAGTTTTTCGTAAATTTCCTAATGTTAAGTGGCAAGTTGGTCATGATACAATTTATTTGATTTTTGCAATGAAAGAAAAAACAGATGAGACGCAGCACTTTTTGACGTTAAAAGGCAGCGATCAAAAGCAGCTAGCGTTGTTTAATAATTTACCCGACGGGATCAATGTTCAATCAAAAGCTGTGACCAAAGATAATATTAGAATAATGATGAATGGATTATTATTTATTGGAATATTATGTGGGAGTGCTTTCGTGTTAATTACGTTCTTGATTCTTTACTATAAACAGCTAAGTGAGGCTTTTGAAGATGTGTTACGCTATCAAACTTTATTGCGCGTTGGTCTTGCCCAAAGTGAAATCAAAAAAAACATCGTCAGCCAGCTGCGGGTCCTATTTTACTTGCCGCTGGCAACGGCGATGATTCATCTTTTATTTGCACTGCCTTTTATCCAAAGAGTGCTATCAAACTGGGGGCTCAAAAGCAAGTTGAATTTCATGTTGATCGGTTTAGGCGTGTTAATTACTTTTGCGCTGATGTATCGCTTAATGGGTAAATTAACGATGAAAGTTTACTATCGAATAATCTTTAAAAGAAGGTGATATCAATCACAACTTAGCGATCATCCTGGCGTCGAGCGATTTTTCTCATTGCGTCAGCTTTTTCTTTAGAGTCGTCAAGGGTATTTGATAAAATACAGAGCCAACAGCTAGGTATAAGTATTGACACAAAAGAGAGTTCCCTTGTTAAGATTAAGCCAATAATTCCGATGGCAGCACAAACGATGCCCCAGAATTTTGCAACGGTCTTGCCAGTAATAATGATCATGGATAATTCCTCCTAAATGAAGTGTACCATAGAATTTAGGAGTTCAGTCGAATTATTACTAACGTTCAAATTTGCCTGATTAACGTTAACCGACAATTTAAGTTAAAACCGGTATAATTAGAAATAAACATTTGAATGGAGCGAGTAATTTGGAAGAGATCTCCTGGCAGATAGTGTTATTAGAATATTTTCTTAACTTCTTTGAATTGATTCTCTTTGAAGATTTTTTGCGGCAAGATTTTAAGTTACGCCATTTATTTTGGGTGATTTTGAATACTCTGGTCAGCGTTGTTTTGGGGTACTTTAGCGTTCTGATCTGGTTTTTTGCGCCGATCATCTATCGAAAGATCAAAAATAAAAAGATGGATTATCTCTATTTCAATCAACGACTTCTGGCGTTATTAATCACTTTTACGCTTAATTTTCTTTTAAATATCGTTTATCCGCTAATGATGAAATTTATTAAAAATCTTGATTTCTCGATTTTGTTTTTTGAACTTCTGACAATCATTTCCTTGATGATGATAGCGATTTTGATTCACAAAAAACGTGCCGCACTTGATCAAATTGTAAGTGAAATTCAAAAGCTAAATCTAGAGCGACGAGTCTATTGGCTGCTTTTGATTTCGTTTTTGGTAATTTGGACTAGTTATATGGCAATTTCGGCTTATTTGTATTTTGTTCCAAAAGAAACCACTACCATGGTTTTTATTAGCATTCTCTTAGGAGTCGCATCGGTTCAGCTAATGGCATTTTTATTTCTCGATATGTCTCGGCGTGCTGCAGAGGACAAGGCGATCCAAAATGAACAGCTGCAGAATTATTTGAATAATATTGAGCAGCAATATCAAGAGCTGCGCCACTTTAAACATGACTATCACAACTTATTGCTCTCGTTAAACAGCGTTGTCGAAAACGATGAACAGCTGAATTCTTATTATCAGCAGTTGATTTTAGAGCAGCCGGATGAACATAAATTCAGTTTTGCGCTTAATCACTTAGATTATTTGCAAAATGAGCCAATCCGGGGACTAATTGTTCAGAAATTTTTTGCGGCCCAGAAATTAGGAATTGAACTAGAACTTGAAATCAAAGAACCGCTTGTTGTCCCTGCTAAATTGGTACTCACGGTGATCAGGATTCTGGGAATTTTGTTGGATAATGCGATTGAACACGTGGACAAAGAAACAGATAAAAAGGTCTCTTGTGCCTTGATCAAATCTCCTGATTTAATTGAAATTACTGTAAGCAACCAGGCGTCTAATTTAAGTAATTTAGATCAGTTATTTGAAAATGGGTTTACCACTAAGAAGAATCATCAAGGCTTTGGATTGGCAAACGTCAGAAATTTAGTTGATCAAAATTCCGACTTGTTTTTCGAAAAAGAGTTAATAAATGGGAATCTCCAAATGACTTTAATGATCGAAAGATCTAGTGACGTTAATTCTTAAAAAACGAACGTTAATATTTTTAGCGCCGACTAATAAAGAAATATTGCTACAATGGTATCATCAATTAAAGGAGATCATTTTGATGAACAAGTTAAAACACAACTCGAATATATTTATGGGATTAGTGACCATTTGGATGATTTTTTCACTGATTTGGCGGATTTTAAGCGATCTTCACCAAGTTCCAACCTGTAATTTTCTTGATGAAAATTTTGCGCTGGTTTCAATTTTTGGATTCGGCTTTGTTGCTTATTTTGAAGAAAAACAAGAAAAAAAGAGTTCTAGGATTGATCACTAGAGCTCGTATCTTGATCGAGACCAACTAAGAGTCGCTGTTTGTGATTGGCTTCACTTGCAACGTAATTAAAAACAGTTTTTAATTATCTAACCGTTCCTTTACTTTGGAGAATCGAAAAATTACGATTGTATTTCTCCATAATTGCATCAACTTTTTCTCTTTCAGTCCCACCAAATCTTTTTTTGAATAGGATCAGTTCTTTTTTGAGTATTTTGGCATATTCGACTGAAACCCTCCTCGTTATTAGGGTTAGTTTACCATAAAACTGTTAACTGGTAGAATTGATATAAATTGGAGGAAGTTATGGACAGCGAGAAGATGTTGGCAAAATTAATTGAAGAAGCAGAGAAACTCGGACCAAAAGATTTGCTGAATCTTTCTATGGATGATCCCGATCCAGATAAGCGGCAGTTATATGATGCTCTGTATACTTACGTTTTAGATAAACGGCAAAAAGAGTGGCTCAAACGCGAAAGATTTGTGATTTAATTAATGAAAAAACAGTATATTATAGTTGCGGGAGTTAATGGAGCTGGGAAAAGTACTTTATATGGAATTCTACCAGAATTATTTGCCGGAACTAAAAGAATTAATGCCGATGAAATCCTGCAGGAGTTAGGTGGAGATTGGCGTAATCCGGTAGATTACATCAGAGCAATGCGTGAAGAAGGCAGAAGACTGCATCAAGCTTTGGCGAATAAAACTAGTATCCATTTTGAAACTACTTTAGCTGGCGCAGTTAAAGCTCATCTCAACTTGATCGAAGAAGCACGAAAAAATGATTTTGAGGTGACAGATCGCTTAAAGCGATCGACTGAGTTAATGAGCGCGTCAAAATGGGAGGTCATGGGATCGATGCCCATTAATTGAAAGACGCTACATCCAATCACATCGCAATTTGGCTCGAGTAGCAGCAAACGCTGATAATACGGATAAGTTTACCGTTATCTACAAAAAACAGGACAGGATCAATTATAAAGATTTATTGCTAGCGTATCCTTGGCTTTCTATCGATTAGAACGGGGCCTTTATCGAGTTATGTTTCTAAATAAAGGAGAGAAAATGTTTCCCATTTACTTACTTGAAGATGACGAAAAACAAAGGGCAGTTTATGCCCAGACAATTAGAAATACTATCTTGATCAATGATTTTGCGATGAAGTTGGTTGTAGAAGCTGCTTCGACAGATCAACTTTTGGCGTCAATTAATGATCAATATCAGGGCTTGTTTTTCCTAGATATGGAAATTGACGGCGTGAAAGAAGCTGGACTCCAAGTAGCGGTTGATATTAGGCGGGAGCTGCCAGGGGCACAGATTGTATTTATCACCACGCACGAGGAACTTTCATTTCTGACGTTAGAGCGAAAAGTTGCGCCCCTTGATTACATTTTAAAAGAGCGGGGACTTGAGCAGCTCAAGCAAAATATTAGCGACGATCTGATCAAGGTCCAGCAGATTCAGGCTTCAGGCAAATACAAGAAAGAGAATCTCTTCACTTACCGAATTGGTTCCCGTTATTTTTCTTTGCCACTTGCTGATTTAATTTATTTGAAGACTGAAAAAAGTGCGCCTGGTCGAGTTAAGCTTAGGAGCAGGACTAAAGAATCAGAGTTCCTTGGCAATTTGAACGATCTTGCTAAGAAGTATCCCCAGCTATTTCGCTGTGATAAAAGCTTTTTAGTTAATTTGGATTTGCTGGAAAGTTTTGATAGTGGCAGTAGAGAGTTGATTTTCGTTGACGGGAGTAAGGCTTACGCTTCGATTCGAAAAAGTCGGGAACTAGTTCGGATGATGAAGTAGATTGAAAATCCTTGACGTCGAGATTTTTATTCGTTATAATTCAAGACAACCAAGTTGGAGGTAGTTCTTAAATGATTAAGAATACAAATAATTGCTTACAACTGAATAACCGTTACTACTATAGCTATTATAGATAAGGTTTGGATTCATCAAGATGAGTTCAAACCAAAAGTTTGGATTCGTCTATGATGGCTATGGTGTTTTTGCTTACGGTTAGCCACGTAGAAGCTAAGTGGCTAACCGGAATATAATCAATTTTTCGACATTTCGTAACCCACTTAGTCACTAGGTGGGTATTTTTTTATTACAACGGAGGAGAAAAAGATGAAAGCAAAGAATCTAATGATCGGCCTAAGTATTGCAGGAGCGTTATTAATGGGAGGCTGCAGTAACAAAAGCAGTTCAGAGAGTACTAAAGTAAAACATATTGGCGTATTGCAGTTAACACAGCATCCGTCGCTTGATAAATCGTATGAAGGCTTTAAAAAAGGGTTGAAGGAGAGCGGCTACGTTGAGGGCAAGAACGTCAAATTTGATTATCAAAATGCCCAGAACAATCAGGATAATCTCAAAAGTATGAGCGAGAAATTGGTTAAGGATAAGCCAGACTTGCTTTTGGGGATTTCGACTCCCGCCTCGCAAAGTTTAGCTAGCGCAACAACAGAAATTCCGACGGTGGTAACTGCGGTGACCGATTTACAAGCTGCAAAACTTGTGAAGACCAACGAGAAGCCAGGCGGCAATATTACCGGCGCGCACGACATGAGTCCTGTCGATAAGCAAATTGCGCTTTTGCTTTCGATCGTTCCGAAGGCGAAGAAAATTGGAATTATGTATAACGCAGGGGAATCTAACTCAAAGATTCAAGCTGATATGGCGGTGAAGGCCTTAAAGAAAGCGGGCGTTACGCCAGTGATCAAAACGGCAAACAGCACTAACGATGTTCAACAAGTAACCGAGACGCTGGCTAGTTCGACTGACGGGATTTATGTTCCAACGGACAACACTTTTTCGTCAGCAGCAGAGTTGAGCGGCAAAATTGTAAAAGAGAAGAAAATCCCTTTAGTCGCTGCGTCGATTGATCATGTTAAACTTGGTGGATTGGCAACGATTGGAATTGATTTTGAAGAACTCGGAGTCCAAACTGGTAAAATGGCGGCTAAAATTCTGGACGGGAAAGCTAAACCTGCGACGATGCCAGTTGAAGATCCTAAGAGCTTAAATCTTTACGTCAATAAGGACATGGCGAAGGCACTTGGCATCGATCCGGCGAGCATTAAAGCGCCGAAATAAAATTTCGACAGTGTCTATAAATGAGCCGTTATCTCTGAACAGTACAAAAATCTAATTTTAATTGATATAATTTAATAAAAAAGGAGGTGTTTCAGATGAGAGATGTAACCGAGTACGCAAAATTCTTCTTGAAAAAGGGATTAGATTCTGAACCAAATACTTTTGATGGAAATATGAAATTACAGAAGCTTCTATTTTTTGCAAATTTTATTAATTATGCGGAAAATGAAAAACTGCTATTCTCAGAAAAGATGTGCGCTTTCGAAAATGGTACGGTAATTGAAGAAGTTCGTCAAAAGTACAAGAATGACTATAATTCTTTTAAACAAGATGCAATGCGTTTTGATCCTGATTTTTCTCAACAAGAGTACGAGATTTTAAATAAAACTATCGATATATTCGGTAATTTAAACGCCAGAGAACTTTCTAAATTGAATCACGAGTTTAATTTTTGGCAAAAACGTTACCAGGCATCAACGAACGAAAATGGATATTTTAACAAAAAATTATCTGAGATAACAACTGAAGATTTTGATTTGGAAGTTGATAAAATACGACAAGTATTAAAAATTCGTCAAGAAAATCAGCAAGATAATCAGGTTACAGAACTTGTTAACGGCGTAACCTTCTTTTATGATCCTAATGAAATAGACGTTGATAAAATTATGCCACAGTTAGACTTTTTTTCGATGAATGAAGCAGATGAGGAATCATATATTGTTTCGCTTGATGACGGCAATTTGGTGATTATGTAATGGTATCTGTTGGACAAGCCTATTGGGGAAAAACTTGCTTTGCTGATGGCAGCATGCCTGCGTATATACGACCGTACCTAATAGTTGAAGTTTTGGAAAAAGGTGTTTATGTATTAAATGTTTCTTCTAGTAAAGGAAAAGAAAATAAATTGATATATAAAAGTAATTATTTTCTTAAAAATAATTACCCTCCATTTCCAAAATCTAGTTTTGTTAAACTAGATTCAAGAAAATTTATTTCAAATGAGGAGTTAAAAGACTTTAATTTAATGTGTAGGGGGGATAAACTCAATTCAAAAGATTTGAATTTTATTTTAAAGAATCATTTGAAGTAGTTTAATTCAAGGACATGGCGAAGGCACTTGGCATCGATCCGGCGAGCATTAAAGCGCCGAAATAAAAAACTTGACGTTTACAATTTGAACGCATATAATTCAAAACAATCAGGTTGGAGGAAATTCTTGATGAAGAATTTAAAACAAAACTTACAACTGAATAATCGTTTTAGCTTTAGCTTTTTTAGATAAAGTTTGTGTTCATCTAGGTGAATGCAAACAAATGCAAGTTTGTATTTATCTATGATGGCTAGAGCATTTTGACATACGGTTAGCCACGTAGAAGCTAAGTGGCTAACGGACAGATCTCAATTTCGACCAAATTCGATACCCACTTAGTAACTAGGTGGGTATTTTTTTGAAGGAGAAGGAAAAATGAGAAAGAAATTATTGATTGGTCTTAGTTTGGTTAGTTTATTGGCACTTGGAGGTTGCAGCGCAAATAGTAAGGAAAGCACCTCGAAGGTTAAGCATGTTGGCGTCTTACAGTTAGTTCAGCACCCATCGCTTGATAAATCGTACACTGGTTTCAAAAAAGGCTTGAAAGAGGGCGGCTACGTCGAAGGTAAGAACGTCAAATTTGATTATCAGAACGCTCAGAATAGTCAAGATAATTTAAAAAGTATGAGTGATAAATTAGTTAAAGATCGGCCAGATTTGCTGCTTGGAATTGCAACTCCCGCAGCACAAAGTTTAGCTAATGCAACAACGACAATTCCAACAGTCGTAACAGCAGTTACTGATTTAAAAGCCGCTAAATTGGTTAAATCGAACGAGAAGCCAGGCGGCAATATCACCGGAACGCACGATATGGGACCAATCGAAAAACAAGTCGAGTTGCTTTTATCAATTGTTCCGAAAGCTAAAAAGATCGGAATCATGTATAATGCAGGCGAGTCCAATTCTAAAATTCAGGCTGATCGAGCGCTAAAGGTTTTGAAAAAGGCGGGGGTAGAAGCCGTGGTCAAGACCGCTAATAGTACCAATGACGTGCAACAAGCTACTGAAACTTTAGCCAGCTCCACTGATGGTATTTATATTCCGACAGATAATACTTTTGCATCTGCTGCTGAGATTATCGGAAAAGTGGCCAAGGAAAAGAAAATTCCCGTAGTAGCAGGAGCAGTTGATCAAGTGAAAACGGGAGGTCTCGCAACACTTGGGATTGATTTTGAAGAGATCGGTGTTCAGACGGGCAGAATGGCAGCAAAAATCTTAGATGGCAAGGCAAAACCGGCAGATATTCCGGTTGAGGCGCCTAAGACTTTGAAATTGTACGTGAATAAAGAAATGGCGCAAGCACTGGGAATTAATCCTACTAGCATTAAGGCACCAAAATAAATGTATTTTTATTCTTGACTAAATCAATTAGATCGAATATAATTTTAAGCATCAAGTTGGAGGGGATTCTTAATGATTAAGAATTTAGAAATTAACTTACAACTGAATAATCGTTTTTACTTTAGCTATTTTAGATAGAGTTTGGATTCATCAAGATGAGTCCAAACTGATTCCAGGTTTGGATTGATCTATGATGGCTAGAGCATTTTGACTTACGGTTAGCCACGTAGAAGCTAGGTGGCTAACGAAGAATAATCATCATCAACTGATTTCGGTACCCACTTAGCAGCTAAGTGGGTATTTTTTTATGAAAGATGGAGGAGAATGATGAAAGTAAATAAAGCATTGGTCGGACTAAGTATCGCAGGAGCGTTATTATTGAGTGGTTGCGCAAATAAAGGCAATTCAGGTGACTCAAAGGTTAAGCAGGTCGGAGTTTTGCAGGTAGTGCAGCATCCGTCACTTGATAAGGCCTACGATGGCTTTATAGAGGGCTTAAAAGAGAGCGGCTATACCGAAGGTAAGAATCTCAAAATTAATTATCAAAACGCTCAAAATAGTCAAGATAACTTGAAAAGTATGAGTGAGAAGTTGGTCAATGACAAGTCAGACTTGCTGCTTGGAATCGCAACTCCGGCAGCGCAAAGTTTAGCTAATACCACAACTACGATCCCAACAGTCGTAACGGCAGTCACAGATTTGAAAGCAGCTAAATTGGTCAAATCAAACGAGAAGCCAGGCGGCAATATTACCGGAACTACTGATATGGGACCGATTGAGCAACAAATTGCTTTACTTTTATCCATTGTTCCCAACGCCAAAACAATTGGACTAATGTATAACGCAGGTGAGGCTAATTCAAAAATCCAAGCCGATCAGGCGGAGAAACTTCTCAAAAAAGCTGGCGTCAAGGTCTTGATTAAAACCGCTAATACGACTAATGATGTTCAACAAGTTACTGAAACGTTGGCGGGGTCAACCGATGGGATTTACGTGCCAACCGATAATACTTTTGCATCGGCTGCAGCAATAGTTGGTAAAGTCGTAAAGGAAAAGAAAATCCCGTTAGTAGCAGGGGCATTGGATCAAGTAAAAACTGGCGGTCTTGCAACGGTCGGAATTGATTATAAAGCTTTGGGTGTTCAGACGGGTAAAATGGCAGCGAAGATTCTTGATGGAAAAGCAAAACCAGCAGAAATGGCAGTTGAGAATCCAAAAGAATTACAGCTTTATATCAATAAAGACATGGCTAAGGCACTTGGGATTGATCCGACAAAGATTAAACAACCTAAATAGTTAGAGGAATAAACAAGATGACTAATATTTTTGAATTATTATTATCAACGACCTCGCAAGGACTCTTGTGGTCGGTGATGGCAATTGGAGTTTACCTAACATTTCGAATTCTGGATATTGCCGATATGACAGCTGAGGGTAGTTTTCCGTTGGGCGCGGGGATTGCGGCAATGTGTATTGTGAATAAGGTGAATCCGGTTGTAGCAACTTTTGCTGCGTTTCTAGGTGGGATGCTTGCAGGACTCGTAACGGGACTTCTAAACACCAAGCTTAAAATTCCTTCATTGTTAGCTGGGATTATCACGATGACAGGACTTTATTCCGTTACTTCGCGGGTAATTGGTAACGCTGCGAATATTTCACTTTTGGGCAAGGATACGATTTTCACAGAGGCGCAAAAATGGGTGATGACTCGCAACAATTCTGTCATTGTGGTTGGGCTTTTGATTGCTCTGTTAGTTATCGGACTATTGATGTTATTCTTTAGTACAGAGATTGGCCTGGCGATGCGCGCGACGGGAGATAATCCAGATATGAGTGCCGCAAACGGGATCAAAACGGAGAATATGAAGATCTTAGGTTATATGATTTCAAACGCCTGTATTGCGCTCTCGGGAGCTTTGATCGCACAAAATAACGGATTTGCCGACTTAAATTCAGGGGTCGGAACGATCGTAATTGGACTTGCTTCCATTATAATTGCAGAGGTTTTGTTGAAAAATCAAAAGATCGGCCTGCGACTTTTTACAATTGTCATTGGAGCAATTTTGTATCGTCTCATTCTTGCTTTAGTATTTGAAATGAACGTCCAGCCATCAGATGCGAAACTGGCTTCGGCGTTAGTCTTAGTAGTTTGCTTATCGTTGCCGAATTTCCGGCTGCATCGCAATAAAAAAGGAGGATCTGATCATGCCACAAGTCTTGAAGATTAATGATTTGCAACAAACTTTTGAACGTGGGACGGTAAATGAAAATCACGTGCTGCGCGGGATCGACCTCGAACTTGAAGCAGGGGATTTTGTCACGATTATTGGTAGTAACGGAGCTGGCAAATCGACGTTGTTAAATAGCATTGCGGGGACTTTACCAGTGACGCAGGGTCAAATCATTTTAAATGATGAAGATGTTACTAAACAGTCGGTTACTAAGCGTGCTAAGAAGATTAGTCGAGTTTTCCAGGATCCAAAAATGGGCACAGCAGTGCGCTTGACGGTTGAAGAGAATCTAGCATTGGCGATGAAAAGGGGACAGCGGCGTGGTTTTGCACCAGGAGTAAAACCTCGTGATCGTCAATTTTTCAAAGAGCAGTTGGCGACGTTAAATTTGAATCTTGAGAATCGCCTGGAGTCAGAGGTAGGACTTTTATCTGGGGGTCAGCGCCAAGCAATTACTTTACTGATGGCCACGCTAAAGCGGCCTGATTTAATTTTGTTAGATGAGCATACGGCAGCACTGGATCCGAAAACTTCAATTACCGTCATGGATCTGACGGAGAAATTAATCAGCGAGCAGCACCTGACGGCGTTTATGGTGACTCACAACATGGAAGATGCCATTCGCTACGGCAATCGGCTGATCATGCTCCACCAAGGCAAAGTGGCGCTCAATTTAAAGGGTGATGAGAAGCATGATTTAACTGTTACCAAATTAATGGATCTTTTCCAACAGCAAGCAGGCAGTCAATTAGAAGATGATGCGCTTTTGTTAGCTTAATTAGTGTTAAAATTAGAACAGAAAATGTTTGAGGTAAAATAATGGAGCTGACTTATCCGGTGATTGTATCTAAGTTCAATGACAATGGTAATTATTTTGTGGTGACCTCGCCAGCGCTTACAGAACTGAAAGTTACTAAGAGAACTATGCCGGATGCAACTTTCTGGGCGGCGGATGAGATTGCTACGATGTTAGAAGGAAAAGAAGATTATCCTGCTCCAGGCGATCCAGCAAGTTGGGATCTGAAAAATAATGATCAGGTCTTGTATTTGACGATTGAAATTTAAAATGAAGACTCACAATTCGATTTAGAACTGTGGGTCTTTTTTTGACTTGTTTAAATTTAAGTAAAGTAGAGGAAAGAGTAGCACCATGAAGAATAAAATTAAAATAGCGCTCGGCATTCTCACGATCATTGGATTAGTAACTGCTGTTCTATATCTTGATAGACGTAATCAAGCTCGCCGTAAAATCTTAGATCCCGTTTTTATAAACATGAGTTCCAAAGAGCTAGAGAAAGCAAAAGACAAAGGCATTGCGCTTACTCCGAGGATTAAATCCGATCAAGCTTCTGAATTGGTGGGCAAATCATTTTCGTTTAATACACGTGTATTTACTGAAAGAGCAATGAAGTATCCCGGTCATGGCGAGTATTTTCTCAGATTAAATGAAGATCAAACATTTGTGTTGGTTTATAATCACACTTTTAAAGACTCGTATCTGCCAGGCGATGAGGGATTGCCTATATGGCTTGAAATAGAATCGGGAGATTACATGGTTAAGGGGGATCAAATTAAATTAAATGTTAGAAGATATTCGATGATTGATCAAGATTCCAATGATCAAAAATTTGAAAAACGTCAAAGAATCAATGAAGTGAAGATTAACTATAAGTTACTTAGTGTCAGCAGAAGAACATTACAGGAATTGCCACCTGAAGTACAGAACAAGATAAAGAAAGATAACATATTTCCGGGCAAAGAAAATTTACCGGAACGGTTTAAAGACGAGGATAACTATGTCATAAAGAAAGAGGGTAAAAACTGGCGGGTTGCGAAGATCAAAGCAGATCTAGGTAAGGATAGTAAGACTTTGGATACCGATCATTTGGAATACAAGGATTACCTCCACGAGTACGATCATGTGTATAAGATTCCCAACTCCATTAATGACTTAATACTAGGCAAAATAAAAAAGGGAGAGGTCAGCAAGTAGCAGATGAAGAATAAAATTAAAATAGCGCTCGGCATTTTCGCAATTATCGGATTAGTAGTTGCTGTCCTAATTATTAATAGACCTCAAAAGAAGCATTCTAATAATCAGCCAGTTCGTCATGAAAACTTAGATCCAGTGTTTGCGAAGATGAACTCTAAAGAGCTAGAGAAGGCTAAAGACAAAGGCATTGCGCTCACTCCAAGGATTAAAGTAGATCAAGCTTCGGACTTAGTGGGCAAATCATTTTCGTTTAATACACGTGTATTTACTGAAAGAGCAATGAAGTATCCCGGTCATGGCGAGTATTTTCTCAGATTAAATGAAGATCAAACATTTGTCTTGGTTTATAATCACACTTTTAAAGATTCGTATCTGCCAGGCGATGAGGGATTGCCTATATGGCTTGAAATAGAATCGGGAGATTACATAGTTAAGAAGGATCAAATTAAGTTAAACGTTAGAAGATATTCGATGATTGATCAAGATTCCAATGATCAAAAATTTGAAAAACGTCAAAGAATCAATGAAGTGAAGATTAACTATAAGTTACTTAGTGTCAGCAGAAGAACATTACAGGAATTACCACCTGAAGTACAGAACAAGATAAAGAAAGATAACATAATTCCAGATAATGAAGATTTGCCGGAAAGATTTAGGGATGAAAATAACTATGTCATAAAGAAAAAGGATAAGAATTGGCGGTTTGCGAAAATCAAAGTGGATCGTGGTAAGGATAGTAAGATTTTGGATACTGATCATTTGGAATACAAGGATTACCTCCACGAGTACGATCATGTGTATAAGATTCCCAATTCTATTAATGACTTAATACTAGGCAAAATAAAAAAGGGAGA
Source organism: Xylocopilactobacillus apicola (assembly GCF_033095985.1). Classification (NCBI taxonomy): domain Bacteria; kingdom Bacillati; phylum Bacillota; class Bacilli; order Lactobacillales; family Lactobacillaceae; genus Xylocopilactobacillus; species Xylocopilactobacillus apicola. The sequence continues at coordinate 1,984,875 of NZ_AP026802.1, read as the reverse complement.
GGTCAGCGAGTAGCAGATGAAGAATAAAAGAAAATTAATGATAATAACTGGCAGCATTCTTGTTGTATTTGTTGTTGCAGGTCTTATGTTTATGCATTATAGAGCAGAGAAGGCGAAAGACAAAGGCATTGCGCTCACTCCGAGGATTAAAGCAGATCAGGCTTCGGACTTAGTGGGCAAATCATTTTCGTTTAATGTAGAAGTATTTACTGAAAGGGCAATGAAGTATCCCGGTCATGGCGAGTATTTTCTCAGATTAAATAAAGATCAAACATTTGTCTTGGTTTATAATCATACCTTTACTGATTCGTATCTGCCAGACCATGCGGAATCGTCTATATGGCTTGAAATAGAGTCGGGAGACTACATAGTTAAGGAGGATCAAATTAAGTTAAATGTTAGAAAATATGCGATTATTGGTCAGGGTTTCAATGATCATAAAGTGGAAAATTTAAAAAGAATCAATGAAGTGAAGATTAACTATAAGTTGCTTAGTGTCACTGAAAGAACTTTTCGAGAATTACCACCTGAAGTACAGAACAAGATAAAGAAGGATAATATATTTCCTGGCAAAGAAAATTTACCGGAACGGTTTAAAGATGAGGATAACTATGTCATAAAGAAAAAGGGTAAAAATTGGCGTTTTGCGACGATCAAAGCAGATCTAGGTAAGGATAGTAAGACTTTGGATACCGATCATTTGGAATACAAGGATTACCTCCACGAGTACGATCATGTGTATAAAATTCCCAATTCGATTAATGACTTAATTTTAGGCAAAATAAAAAAGGGAGAGGTCAGCAAGTAGCAGATGAAGAATAAAATTAAAATAGCGTTCGGCATTCTCACGATCATTGGATTAGTAGTTGCTATCCTAATTATTAATAGACCTCAAAAGAAGCATTCTAATAATCAGCCAGTTCGTCATGAAAACTTAGATCCAGTGTTTTCGAAGATGAGTTCCAAAGAGCTAGAGAAAGCAAAAGACAAAGGCATTGCGCTTACTCCGAGGATTGAATCCGATCAAGCTTCTGAATTGGTGGGCAAATCATTTTCGTTTAATACACGTGTATTTACTGAAAGAGCAATGAAGTATCCCGGTCATGGCGAGTATTTTCTCAGATTAAATGAAGATCAAACATTTGTCTTGGTTTATAATCACACTTTTAAAGATTCGTATCTGCCAGGCGATGAGGGATTGCCTATATGGCTTGAAATAGAATCGGGAGATTACATGGTTAAGGGGGATCAAATTAAATTAAATGTTAGAAAATATGCGATTATTGATCAAGATTCCAATGATCAAAAATTTGAAAAACGTCAAAGAATCAATGAAGTGAAGATTAACTATAAGTTACTTAGTGTCAGCAGAAGAACATTACAGGAATTGCCACCTGAAGTACAGAACAAGATAAAGAAAGATAACATATTTCCGGGCAAAGAAAATTTACCGGAACGGTTTAAAGACGAGGATAACTATGTCATAAAGAAAGAGGGTAAAAATTGGCGGATTGCGACGATCAAAGCAGATCTAGGTAAGGATAGTAAGACTTTGGATACTGATCATTTGGAATACAAGGATTACCTCCACGAGTACGATCATGTGTATAAGATTCCCAACTCCATTAATGACTTAATCTTGGGCAAAATAAGAAAGGGAGAGGTCAGCAAGTAGTGCTGTCTCTTCCCTTTTTCTTAAAGTTATTTTTTTAGAATGTCTGAGAAATTTATATTGTTAAGTTCAGAGAACGTCTTAGGTGTGTTTGCGTCATAGTTATCACCTCCCGGAGAAACATAAATTTTCATCCCCCCGCTGGTTGCTTTATTTCGATTAGGCATGTCTAATTTATACCAATAATTGTAGTCATAATTGTAGTGAGAACTTTTACGAGCATCTAGTTTATAATTTTCATTATCCCCCTCCTTCTTATTCATGTCCCCGGTATTGGAATAATTGTAGGAAGGTCCATTTATGAATCCATTAAGGTCGTCGAAATCCCAATTGTTGTAATCGAGGGCATTTTTTCCCGCGGTATTATTGAGATTTACCTTCAACAAATCGCCCGTCTTGTTGTTAACAATGAATTCAACGTTGAATTTGGATAATAATTTATAGTTGTTGTAGTCGGTTAAGTCTTTAATATCTGTAATTCCCGCCTTTCTGAGATTCTCTTTCACCTTATTGATCCCTTTGAAATCTTCCTCAGTAGCTTTAAATGAGCTTAACTTATTGTGAGGTCTTGAACTTTCGAAAGTTACTTCGGTGTCTGCATATTTGCTAAGGATTGGATGGTTTTTCAGATCTTTGCCCTTCATTTTTGTCAATAAATCTAAGAACACAGCTGGTTTAATCCCCAGTTTTTTGGCTTCGTTCTCGACGTAGACAGCGTTGGCATAAGAAACGTAATAGCGCAATTGATGAATTGCAGCGGCAAAATCTCCTCTTGCAGTTGATAGTCCACCAGGTATAGTAAGATTAAATGGAAAGGCGTTTTGTACCAATCTCGGCAGAAGTTCTTGTAAGAACTCGTTATGAAATGGATCCAAATTTGTGGGGAATCCGTTCGGGATTTTCAAGTAACCGTCTTTCATTTCAGCTCCCAAATATTTAAGCATTGCTTTCAGTGCCCGTTGAGCAGGTTCACCTGCACCCCCTTCTTGGGCGTAAGGTCGGATCAGTGCATTAAATGCATCAGAGCCGACTTCCCGGACGCTTTTGGCGATGTTATTGAGCACCTTTACTCGATCTTTGGCATTAAGCATCTTTTCCTTGATAAATTCTTTCAACGAGTTTAGACCTCCTTCAGACCAACCGTCCGCTGCTAATTCTTCTAATAATGCTCCCAAGATAAATTTCTCGTCGCCATGGAGGGTTACTGTATCGATGGAACGAATCACCGTCTTTACACGCACAACACTTCTGCCAATGTTATCAAATGATTTATCGAGATCTTTGCGCGAGTGGAAAGTCATTAAATTGGTTTTGGTTTTATCGATGTGTCGATTTAAGTTGTGTAGAAGTTCATCGCAGCTGCTAGATAATTTGTAAACGTTAGCTCCTGCACTTGCGGCTTTTGCGGCAGCATTATTTGCTAAAGTTTCGCCTGAGATGTTACTAGTTTGGGCGTTCTTTACTTTTTTTGAAATTTCTTCAAGATTCCCTGAAATGATGACCGCATCGTCGCTATTATCAACGCTACTTTTGAAGATGTTGATCATCTGATGCATCTGTTTAGTTAAATCTTCAAGATTCTGGTTCAATTTTTTCGTGGAAGTTTCGTGAATCTTTTGGGTGTAATCAAGCATCAAGGTCTGAGCTCGACCGTGGAAATTCTCTGTCTTTGGTACACCTAACATTGATTCGTTAACGTCTTTTAAAGCATTTTGAAGGAGATCAGCATCTCTTTTCAAACTCTCATAATTCTCCAACACTTCGCTCATTTTAATTTTAACCATTAATGATCACCTCAATTCTTTTCGATTGCCTGACCAATGGCTTGATCAGTCTTTTTAAAATATTTGCCAGTTTTACTAAATTCATCGGTGTCATGGGATGCCACGTCAGCGTATTTCTTAATAATACCGTCCAACTGTTTTTCGAGTTCAACTGCTTGAACGAAGGGGTGAATATCGGTCCCAGGCGTTTTAAGAACGTGGATCTTTTGTGACTTCAGCCAATTGATATCCTTCTTTGCTTTATTTACGTTAGAATCATAACTAGATTTGTCGATTTGAATTTTCGTCATTTGACACTTGCCTCCGCCTGTAATGCGCTCGCTAAACTGTTGCGCAAACTCTCAATTTCACTTTCCAACTGCTTAATTCTGGTCATTGTAGCAAAGATATTATCGTTGTTAGTTCTAATATTTGCGGTGATAATATCGTCAATTTGAATAGCTTGGTAACTGAAAGTCTCCTTTTGTTGCCCGCGCCAAGGGTGAGCCGTGGACTTTGCCTGTTTAATCGAATTACCAGCTTCGGTCAGCCGTTTATCAGCACTATACATATCAATCAGCGCACCTTTTAGCACCTGGATCTTTTCTTCCGCCGCTCTAATTTGGCTCATAATTTCACTTGAATTCATGGTTCCTCCTTTTATTTAAATCAGTATTACTCTGTTATATACACTTTACCATATCATGAATGTTAGCGCTTTGATAGTGCTGAAGTTCAGAAAATTAACATTCGCTTAAAAATATTTTAAAAGTGTCGTAATCATGTATAATTTAATATAGGCAAAAAATTATAGCGAGGTGCAAAATGAGTAAAATCCAAATTGTTACAGATTCTTCAGTCAGACTTACTAAGCAAGAAATTGAAGAATACGAAATTGAAATCGTACCCTTAAAAGTTGAAATTGACGGCAAGAACTATCTTGATGGCATCGATATTACGCCAATTGAATTCGTGGAAAAGATGCGTCAAGCTACGAATTTGCCGAAAACTAGCCAGCCTTCGCTTGGCGACTTTGTTGGGGTCTACAGTAAATATGCAAGCAACGGGCAAACTGTGTTGTCCATCCATATGCTTGCAGCTTTGAGCGGAACGGTGAACGTTGCTAGAGAAGCTGCAAAGATTAGTCACGGGGAAGTGATTGTGGTTGACAGTGATTTTACTGATCGAGCCCTTGCTTTTCAAGTACTCAAAGCTGCGCAAATGGCAAAATCAGGTGCTTCAATTGAGGAAATTTTGACAGAAATCGAGAAAGTTAGAGACGAAACGAAGGTCTACTTGGCTTTACCGACGCTGACCAATTTAGTTAAAGGAGGGCGAATCAGCCGAGTTTCAGGCGTGCTGTCTACGATCATCCGGCTTAAGCTTGTCATCGAGTTAAAAGATCAGAAATTGCTTCCAGTCAAGAAGACTCGCAGCATGAAAGGAATCGAACAATTTTATAACGGAGTAATTGATGAAATGTTGCAAAATCCTAATTTACATTCGATTGGGATCTCCTACGTTAACGCAGAGGATTATGCCAAATCACTAGCAGCGCATATTTTTAGAATTCGTCCAGATATTCCAACTTTGCTTGCAGAAACAGGTCCCGTCCTAGCAACGCATATTGGCGAAAAGGCAATCGCAATTCTTTATTATTAAAATTTCGCTAATTTCCCTTTTAACGTTTCAAAAATAAGCGTAAACTATTCAGTTAGTCTAGATCTTTCGAAGGGGGGAAAATTATGAATTTGTATTTATCAATTTACGAAATTATCTTTCGTCTACTGCTGTCAGTTGTTTGTGCTGGTCTGATCGGTTACAATCGAGAGCAAAAAAATCACTCTGCGGGATTGCGGACGCATATCTTAGTTTGTGTGGGGGCCTGCATTATTGCAATGATCCAAAAGGAGATTGGCTTCAATGCCTTGATGATGGCCAGCAAATATCCGCGTTACGCAGGAGTTATTAGAGCAGATGAGGCGCGGTTAATCGCCCAGGTGGTTAGCGGGGTCGGGTTCTTAGGCGCTGGGACGATCTTAGTACATCATCAAATTGTCCGCGGATTAACGACAGCTGCTAGTCTGTGGGCAGTAGCTGGGTTAGGTTTAGCAATTGGAATGGGGAATTATGACATCGCAATTGCTGGTACCGTGGTTATTTTCCTGGTTTTAACGGTTTTGAAGCAAATTCTTCACATTACGCCAGTTAAGAAAGTTATGATTCAGTACCGGCACAAGAAAGAAACCAAAACTTTCATTCAGGATTATTTTGACGAGCACGGTATCGTGGTGCGCGACGTTAACTTTAACGTTGACCAGTCGGATACCAATAATCATATCTATACTAACGTCTACGACGTGGAGATCCCGACCAAGATCAATAACGCCGATATCATTGAAGATATTTCAATGAATGAGAATATTATGTCAATTAAGATGGTCAGCCTTTAACAAAAAATGCCCCTTTACTTTGGAGGCATTTTTTTTGGCTTGAATTGTTGATATGAAACGAATAAGCAAATCAGCAAGACTGCAGAGTTCATCACGATTTTCAATGTGATAAAATCAGTCGCAGAATTGACGACTTGAGTTAAAAAGATAAAATAAAAGATCGCTATAATGAGATAAGCTAAAGTAAAGGTATTAGACGTTAACGGCACTGAGAGCTCATTTAAAATTCTGGGAGCCAGATACATCATTTGAAGCGCAATTACGAGGTTTAAGTGATGCGTTTTGAGATAAACTGTTGCCAATAGAACGCTAAAAGCCATGGACAAAATTATCTTCTCGATGACCGACATGAGAAAGACCCCGCTGCCATATGAAATTGATAAAATATAAATGTTAGTTAATCCAAACGCAATTGTACTTACAACAACGGCTCGATAAGGTTTGTCAGGGTTAGCTTGTTCGACTAAAGTCAGGATCAATCCGTAAATAATGAAAATGTTAGAAACAGCACTTAAAAACAAATTCAATAAATTAACGAAAAACAAGCTTCCTAGTTGCCAGTGCCAGATATCTACCAGCAACAAAATAAAGATTAGCGCTGGGAGACAAGTAATTAATTGGCTCTTAAAGTTGTGGCGGTTCTGCCAGCGAATTGGGACTTTAAAAAATTTACTGTTTAGGTAAATTGCAATTAGTAGGACAATTAAGTTAGTAACCAAACTCAGATACTCTTCTGGTAAGATTTTTTGACCAAATTGTCTGACCAGAGGAGCTCCGATTCCTAAAATTAGCCAAGCTGCAATGGTAAATTCTAGCGATTTATTTTTGGATTTCATTTAACGGCCATTCAAGTAATTGTGAGCGTTTCTGAGAATTGCCCTTAAACTGGCATAAGTCAGGGTCGCTCGCGCATCTTCGTAGTTAAACCAGTCCAAGTGGCTGATTTCAGAATCCTGTTTAATTATCTTTTGATCATCGCTAGCTTCAGCTAAAAAGAGAATTGTTCGCTTGAGGTTGCCGTTAGCCAAGGGATATTCATCTGACTGTCTAAAGCCAGTGACGTCGACGTGCACGTTAAGGCCGGTCTCCTCTCGGATTTCGCGTTCTGCCGCTTCTTGTTCAGATTCTCCTTCTTCGACGTGTCCTTTTGGAAACCCCCAGTAATGAGAAGGCACACTTTGTTCAAGAAGATATTCGATCGTTCCATTGTGTTTGCGGTATACGACCGCTCCGGTTGAAATTTCTAATGTCAATTTTCTTCCTCCATTAATTCATGGTTAAATTATAGCGCAAATGTTATACTTTCCCTAAATAAATGGAGAAACTAAAAATGCTTAATTTACCATCGAATTTAGAAAAAGGCGACAGAATCGCGATTGTAAGTCTTTCTCGGGGAACTTTGGGCGAAAAATCGGCCAAACATCAACTTGATCTGGGTCTCAAAAGATTGCAAGAATTAGGACTTAAACCAGAATTGATGCCCAACGCGTTAAAAGGGGTGAAATATTTAGCAGCACACCCTGAGGCGCGAGCAGCAGATCTCAAGGCAGCTTTTTACGATTCACGGATCAAAGGAATTTTTTGCGCAATAGGGGGACTTGATACTTATCGAATACTTCCACATATAATGGAAGATTCAGAATTTGTTCGAGCTGTGTTGCAACATCCCAAGCTATTTAGCGGGTTCTCAGATACGACAATTAATCATTTGATGTTCCACCGCTTGGGTCTACGGACTTATTATGGTCCGAATTTTATCAATGATTTAGCAGAGCTTGATTCTGATTTGCTCCCAAAAACTAAAGAAACTATTATGCGTTACTTTTCAAATCCAAGTGAGACGGCGATTACTTCAAGCCCAGTTTGGTATGAAGAACGAACTGATTTTTCTGAAAAAGCGCTAGGGACTGTTCGGCCTAGTCATGTAGAAGAGCATGGATATGAGGTTCTAAGAGGTCAAGGAGTTGTCACTGGTGAACTGCTTGGCGGCTGTTTAGACAGTTTGCATGACATGATTCACACGACGATTCCAAAAATTAGCGATGAAGATAAAGTTATTGCTAAGTATCAGATTTTTCCGTCAAAAGAAGAGTGGCAGGGGAAAATCTTATTTATCGAAACTAGTGAAATGTGTCCAGATGCAGAGTTTTATCGGCATATGTTAGAAGATCTGAAGGCTTGGGGAATATTTCAAAACATTAATGGGATTATTGTCGGAAAACCGCAAAATGAGAAAAATTATGAAGAGTATAAAGCTGTCTTATTAGATGTCACCAGTGACTTTCAGCTGCCCATTATTTATAATGTGAATTTTGGACACAGTTATCCGCGGGTGGCTTTGCCGTACGGGGCAAGAGTAGAGCTCGATCTTGATCACCCTGCGATCACCGTTAAAGAGCCATTTTTTAGAAATTAATCCTCGGTAAAAACGACTTTGCCGTCTTTGAATTCAGAAATTCTTGCGAGGGCTTCAACTCTAATATTGTTCTCGTCGAGAAGTTTTCTGCCGCGCTGGAAAGTCTTTTCGATCACGATCCCAACGCCTTGAATATTAGCACCGGCGGCTTTAGTAATATCAAGTAGTCCGTAGACAGCTTGTCCGTTAGCTAGAAAATCATCGATGATCAAAATGTTCTCATCGGGGTGCAGGAAACGCTTGTCGATAATAATCTTATTCTTGACTTGCTTCGTGAATGAAAAGACATCAGCGGTGTAGACGTTGTCTGGCAAAGTCAGCGATTTATGCTTGCGGGCGAAAACCACTGGTAGATCCATAACATAGCCCGCCATTACCGCAGGGGCAATGCCGGATGATTCAACGGTTAAAATGCGATCAGCATTTGTATCAGCAAAAATCCTCGCAAATTCTTTGCCGATTTCCATCATTAGAGCAGGATCAACTTGGTGATTTAGAAAAGAATCGACCTTTAAAATGTCGTCATTAAGAATTAGTCCATCTTTTTGAATTCTGTCTTCCAGTAGTTTCATTTTTTCTCCTTGCGTAAACACTTTTCATTCAGAATAATTTAATTAGCCAAAAAGATCAACTGTAAAATCAATCTTTTGACCGATTTGTTTAAGTTTTTAACTGGGTTATACTTATATTATATTTAGTAAGGAGTTGCCGACATGATTCTTTTCTTTATTTTCTTTTTTATAGTAATTTCACTTTTGATTCTTCTGTTTATTGCTTCGTTAGTTGGAAGAGTTCTAGGACTTTATAAATCGACTGATAATCGAGTTCTGGCAGGTGTTTGTGGGGGAATCGGAGAACGGTTTGGAATCTCTCCTGGCATTCTCAGAATCGTCTGGCTTTTGTCGATTTTGCTCCTTGGACAGGGGCTGTTTTGGTATCTTGCTTTTGCCATTGTTTTACCAACTAAAAGTCACCACTGGGACGATTTCTAATTAGGGTAATTTTAGGATAGAATATAGGTATGAATAAAGCTGAACAAAATGAAACGATAGTACTCGTTGGTTTTTGGGGGATTTTCCAAAACCAAATTGGCCACAATCTGGCTGAACAATTAAATAGGCCCTTTTATGACTTCAAAGAAGAGGTGGAGAATCAGTTTTTGCGTTTGCCACCTAGTCAATTTGACAGCATCGGTTGGGATGAAATTCATCATGTTGAAGAATATGTGTTCTCCGATTTGCTTAGTAGGCAGGGGAGCATTATTTCGACTGGTTCTGACTTGGTTGAGGATAAAAATAATCTCATTACTTTAGTGGAATCAGACGCAGCTATTATCTATTTACATATCAAACATTCAAAATCATTGGTCAAGTACCTAGCTACTCATTTGTATTCAGATTATATTGGTGAGCAGCCTGTTGAGAAAATTTTGCAGGATTATTGGAAGTTTGGGGATGAAGCTTATCGCAATATTTCTGACTTATTATTGGAAACAGCGAACAAAGATGCAGCAGAATTAGCCCACGAGATCGCATCTTTTATTACTACTGAAGTTGATGAAGACGATCTATTTTAGGAGGAGAAATGGCTTTATTACAGATTAATTATCGCTCAAAGGTTTTAAGCGAAGATCAGGAAATGGTAGTTATTTTGCCAGAAAAAGAAGCGGTGGATGCTGATTTAACTGAAATCCCGGTTCTTTATCTATTGCACGGCATGGGCGGAAACGAGCTCACATGGTTGCGTCAAACCCGCCTTGCTCGTTTAATTCGTCGTACCAATCTGGCCGTGGTTATGCCAACCACGGGTTTAGGCTGGTACACTAACACGACTTATGGGATGAACTATTTTGATGCTCTAGCGCTAGAATTGCCTGAGAAAATCCATGAAATGTTCCCGCAATTGGCAACTTCCAGAGAACGTAATTTTGTCGCGGGTCTTTCGATGGGTGGTTACGGCGCTTGGAAGTTTGCTTTTGGGACCAATAAATTCTCTTACGCTGCCTCACTATCAGGGGCGTTAGATTTGAGTCAAATGAATTTGGACCTAATTAAAGATGAGCAGCAGCTGGCTTATTGGCAAGGCATTTTTGGTAATCTAAATGATTTTGCGGGCTCTGAGAATGATTTATTGGAGTTGGCGCGCCAACAGGCAGCAAAAAATCTGGAGCTACCAAAGCTTTTTGCATGGATTGGGACCGATGATGATCTGTATTTGAGCAATCAATCAGCCAAAAAAGAAGTTGAAGGTTTAGGTTATCAGCTTAATTATCAAAAATCACGCGGGCGACATGAATGGTATTATTGGGATCAATTACTAGAAGATGTCTTGAGGTGGTTGCCGATCGATTACGTTGAAGAAGAGAGGCTGATTTAGTGAACATTTTAGTGACGGGTGGACTGGGCTTTATTGGAGCTAATTTCATTCGGTATCACTTGGCTCATTATTGTTCTGACCAGGTGATTAATCTGGATGCTTTGACCTATGCGGCAAATACGGATAACTTGAATGGGACCAACCAAAGTCACTATCGTTTTTACAGTGGAAATATTAATAATCGAAATTTGGTGGCGAACATTGTTGCTGGTAATCATGTTGATTTGATTTTAAATTTTGCAGCTGAAAGTCATGTTGATCGCTCAATATCCGACCCAGACATTTTCGTCGAGACCAATGTTCTGGGTGTTCAAACCTTGTTAGAGGTGGCAAAAGAGCATCAGGTGCGCTTAATTCAAATCTCCACTGATGAAGTTTATGGCAGTTTGCCAAGTGGGGTCTGGGCTCAAAAGACGACACCAATAAATCCGAGTTCGCCTTATGCAGCTAGTAAAGCGAGTGCGGATTTGTTGGTGAATTCTTACCAGAAAACTTACGGTGTTCAAGCTAATATTGTGCGCTCGACCAATAACTACGGACCTTATCAGAATTTGGAGAAGCTGATTCCAAAGGCTATTACGCATGCTTTAAGAGACGCGACAATTGAACTTTATGGTGACGGGACTAATCTCCGTTCTTGGTTGTACGTCGAGGACAATGTTAGGGCAATTGAGTTGGTGATTGAAAAAGGTGTCCCGGGAGAAATTTATCAAGTAGGTTCTTTTGAAGAATTTAGTAATCTAGCGGTGACCCAAATGGTTGCCACTGAACTGGGGAAAAGTCCCGATTTTATCCAATTTGGCAGTGATCGACCGGGGCACGATTGGCGCTATGGGTTAGATTTTGCAAGAATTACTTCCTTAGGTTGGAAGCCGGAGGTTGATTTTGCCAGCGGCCTCCGAAGAACTATTGACTGGTATCAAACTAACCGTGCTTGGTGGGAAGTTGATGTTTAGTCTTCAGCTCGGTCAACACCTTCAATATCTTCAAGGAGTTCTGCTTCCCTCAGTTTTACTAACTTCTTGACATGGTCAAATGGAAAATCATGGTCCCATGAGACGGCAGTTTTTAGGGCAACGATATTTTGCGGGATAATTTCAATTTGTTCAGTGTTCGCGCTAAATCCGATCACTGGCTGATCGTTTAGAAAGAAACTAGGGTTGCCACCGTCCATTTCGGGGTAGCTGTTAAGCTCTAACATTAACATTGTCTGAATCAAGATTTGGCGAAATATTTCCCTTTGTTCGGGCGATTTAATGGTTGTAAAGTATTCAGCAAAGCAGTCATCTAATTCGTTCATTTTTTTCATCCACCTTTATTAGTTACCTATGTTATTATAGGGAAAAAGGAAGAAAGGTGGAATACTTGATGTCAGTTTTTGAGATTATTAAAATTACTAAATTGAATCACGAGTACTTCACAGCTGATAAGTTGGTGATGACCGATCTTGAGGGGAAGCCCAATTCATTATTAACTGATTTGTTGCGTGATGTTGTCACTAAAATTGAAATTTTGTTGGACTTTGAACAGCTAGATAGTACTCAAGAGGTCATAACAGCGTTAAAGGGAGTCACTCCTTTGCCGGATGATGTACTAGATGAATATACGAAAATCTTAGATCAATCAGTTGTGGGAGTGAATTTTGTTAGCAAGCGTTCTGAGTTGGAAATAGTTTACCGTTGAAATTAAGTTGTGCTAGTTGTGAGTTGCGTTTGACGCCCGAACACTTCATTAAAAAGTCCCAGGTTTTCAGTGTTTGTGATGTTTGCCAGGTCCGCGGCTTGCTATATAGTGATTTTTATAACTATCGCAATAGCATTTACGCTGAAGTGATGAATTTAACATACCAAGGTGGCCAGACAACTGGAAAAGCGCTTCAATTACCCAAAACCATGCGCAAAGTAGTCGAAGCAATTATCAGCGATTATGATGACGCCGCAATTGTAGTTAAGAAGAATATTGGGCGCCGCGATCTTTATGAACGATTGATTAAGTATGAAGATCAAGAAATCACTCTCGATAATCTCGGAAGTTTTTTTGATAATTTGGCTCAGTTGGGATTTCAAGTCGATACAATACATAATTTGCAGAAGATTGACTACAATACCCGGATGCAGGTTTATCATCGCTTCCACAATACTTGTCAGTATTGTGGGCGTCAGGGGATGAGCATCGATCATATGAAACCGGTTTCTAGCGGTGGAGCCAACGATCTTGATAACCTGACGTTGTCTTGTCGGGAATGTAATAAATTAAAGAGTAATATGCCCTATGAATGGTTTATGGAGTTCAATCTGCAAACCAAGGCAATTAATCGACGGTTAGTCGCTTTTGAACAGCAGATTAACGAACTTAGCAGCAAAAAAGAGCAGTTGACAGCTCAGCTTAGTGCTTATCTGCATCGAACGGGCGTTGTAGTTGACGAGCGCAGTGAGATTTTTCGCAAACAATTAAAGGAACAGCAAATTCTCCTTGATGGGCTTAATCAAGATTATCAGAGACTGCGTGATTTGCGAAAGAGCTACATTAATGCCCGTTATCAAATGAGTAGATTTGAAAAGAGGGAGAGATGACTTATAAATTAGGAGTAATTGGCACTAGTTGGATTACCAGTCAATTTATCGAGGCGGCGCAGGCTAAGGGTCAGTACGAATTGACAGCAGTTTATTCTCGGCGCCAGGAAACAGGAGTTCGGCTAACTGATGAGTTTGGGCACGGCTGCGTCGAGACTGATTTTGGAAGATTTTTGAACCGTGATCTTGACGTAATTTATATTGCGAGTCCAAATAGTTTACATTTTGAACAGGCAAAAGCTGCGCTACTTCATCATCATAATGTAATTTGTGAGAAGCCCGCGGTTACGAGGCCGAGTCAATTAATAGAGCTTAGAGAAATTCTTGAAGCAGATCCTGAACTTTTCTTTTTTGAAGCTCAACGTAATTTATATGATCCAAATCTGAAAATAATTAAGGACTTGTTGGAGCAAATTGGGACTATTGATGGGGCATCGATCACCTATATGAAGCGCTCTTCACGATTTGCAGAAGTTGAAGTGGGAAAGCTGCCGAATGTGTTTTCAAATGAATTCTCAGGCGGTGCCTTATCAGATCTCGGGGTCTATGCCGTTTATTTTGCGACTGCCTTATTTGGTAAACCAACAGAATCGCTTTATGATCCTTTGATGTTGCCAGTAGCTCACGGGGCAGATATTTTTGGCTTAGGACTTTTGAAGTATCCGCACTTCTCAGTTGAGCTTAAGATTGGTAAATCGACGACGTCGTATGCGCCAACTGAAATCTACGGTGAAAAGGGTACGATCTTAGTTTCTAATCCAGCAGATTTAACGGAGATTCGCTTGGCACGCAATCCTAAAGACGTACATGATGTGTCACTTCCTCACAACGGCAATCCTTTGAGGTTTGAAGCTGACTTCTTCTACTGGACGATGCAGCGACACGACCGCATCGAGATGTTTGAGCAACTCGATAAGTCAGTTGAAGTTAGTGAAATTTTACAAGAAATGCGCGAGAGCGCAGGAGATATTTGGAAATAGAGGCAAAAATGAAAATACATCATATTTCTTTATTAACCGAAGATCTTGATACTAATCTGAAGTTTTATACCAAAATTTTAGGGCTTCGTTTGGTGAAAAATAGTGTCAACCAAGCTTTTCCTCGTAGGCGCCATCTTTATTATGGCGATTTTATGGGTACTCCTGGGACGATTGTGACTTTCTTTCCAATCAATCCGTTTCGTAAGCGCACTGACGTAAATCATTATTGGTCGGGGATTAATTTTGCAATCCCGAGAGATTCACTGATTTATTGGCGGGATCGACTGCAAAATAATGGTTACAAGACCGAAGTTGATTCGAGGCATGTATTGCATGTTGTTGATCAAGACGGAGTTACTCTGCAATTTAAAGAGCGAGACGATGAGCTTTATGATTGGCACATAAATTATCAATCAGATATTCCAGAAACTAAACAAATTATTGGAGTAATCGGTAGTACGCTCGCTGTCCCAGATCCCAATAAAACAGCCGAATTTTTTCATGATTTGTTTGGCTGTCAAATTAAGGACAATCAAATTCAGCTAGAGAAGCGGGAGCATCTAGATTTGGTTCAAACCCCGCTTGATGCGCCAGAGAAGAAGTGGGGACGGGGTTCAGTAGATCATTTGGCACTGGCAGTAGAATCAACCGCTCAGCTTCATTACTATTGGGAAAAAGCGGGCGAGAATGGTTGGCAAAGAGAATTGTTTACCGATCGGGGCTATTTTCGATCCGCTTATTTTATCGAACCAGGAGGATGTCGCGTAGAGCTAGCGACAACTAATCCCGGATTTACATTGGATGAGTCGCTCTATAATTTGGGAACAACTTTATCATTACCGCCGCTTTTGGAGTCTGAGCGAGAAATGCTTACCAACTTTTACGCAGAAAAGGGCATCAATTTCGATGATGTGGAACCTTACACGGGCAATGGGTATCTGAATAATCGGTCCTCCAAGCCTCTAAAGGGCGAGGCATATAATGATAGTAATCAATAAAAAAAGACAAAATTTCTTCTCTTTGAAATTTTGTCTTTTTTATTCGTTAATTTCAGTGTTTCGAATTCGTTGCCACAAGGTCCGATTTTTTAAATTCTTTATTTGCTGCTCCATTTTAATTAAGCGATCCTGGAGCTCTTTCAATTCGTCGGCTTGGGCGAAGGTGATGCTTTGAAGTTTATCCATTTGTTGGTTCAATTCAAAGATTTGTTGATCTTTAGCTTTGAGTTCCGCCGCCGATTTATTGTCTTTCTTACCAACAGGTTCTTGTAAGCACTGCTTAATCTCAGCTATATTTTCAGGCGACAGAACATAGCGGCCGCTTTGGTCTTTGTTGGGTTTTTCTTTCAGACGTTTTTGAACGATTTGTTGAATTTGTGAGCGGTTAACTCCCAATTCTTTTGCTAAAGCTGTTATTGTCGTTGTCACGATTTCACCTCGTTGCGTTTACTAACAATAATAGCATCAATTATGTTGTTTGGCTCGCTTTTTAGCTAATTTTTTAAAAGTTTAAAAGAACAAAAAATTAAAAAAAGAATAGATTATTAGTCAAAGGAATTATTCAAATAGATAATTTTTAGTTGATTTTTGTGTAGAAGGAATAATGATCTTTCAATTATCTGAGATTTTGCCTTTTTATTTTGGGGAATTGTAAAATATTTTTATAAATTGATAAAAAGAGTTTAAAATCTATTCGTAAATATTGATATAAATATCTCTCCTATGATTTTCGATTATAGAAATTTTAAACTGCTTATCAACTTTTAAAAAATATAAAAATGATAATTGGAGAACGATAAGTATATTATGATTGCGAAAGAAAAAGTGATATAATCTGGATATTCTAATTAGTTAAGCGAAATTGTAATTTTAAAATGGTCAGGAGGGACTGATGTGGGAAAGCATGATTTTGAGATATCTAGTCTAGAACGCGAAATAGCAGCATTGCAGCAAGCCAAGGCTTTAATGGAAGTTGGGGGTCAAGATTTAAATTCCGTGAATGGAGAAATACAAAATGTTGTCAGCTCAATAGACAATAAAGAATGGCGCGGGCAGAGAAGAAATGAATTTAATCAGAAATTTGACAACTATAACAGAGAATTCGGAAATTTGCGTAATCGTAATAATACCAATATTCAGGCTGTAAATCAGAAAATTGCAGAACTTAGAGACAGGATTGCAATGTTAAGGAGCGATAATAGTGACTAAGATTTCAATTAAACTACAAGACTACAAGGATAATATCGAGGCTGCTAATAAAAGTGTTCAAGATTTAGACAAAAAGAAATTAAAAACCCAAAATTTTGAGAAAACTAATACTAAGCCTTTTAAAAGCATGATTAGCTTGATTAGTGATTTAGATCACCTTGTAAAACAATATATAATTGTCTTAAATGATGACATCAAAAAGTATAAAAAGACGGAAGAAACGCTTGTTGATCAGGATGATTCAATTGCGAATAAGATAGGAGGAAATCAGTTTGGTCAAAATTAAGATTGAGGAAGTCCTTAAAAAACAAAAAGAATACGAAAAAAGATCAAAAGCTGTTAAAGAAGGTCTAAATGATGTTAGCAAAAAAATGAATGCTGTTCCAAATACTCCTGGATTCTCAGGTAGTGGACAAGAAGCAATGGAAGATTATGTTAAAGAGATTCATGGTTATATTAATAAGAACATGATCGATGATTTGCAAAACGCAAAGAATGAATTTGACCGCTTAGTTAAATCTTTTAGAAGTAATGTAGATAACAATAATTCTGCAGTTTTAGATTCTAATTATATCAAAGATAAAGCTAAGAAGTTAAAAAGAAAAGAAAACCCCTTATATAAAGCTATAAATAAATGTAATGAAGGAGTATTTCAAGCTCAACAATCCGTAAGTGTAACTGCATTAAGTCCGGAAGCTGTTTCGTTACTGCAAGAGGTGTATAGATCGGGAATCAAAACCGCTGATAAGTTAGAGAAATTTGATCAACAAAAACCGAGCAAGCAACTTACTAATTTAAACAAAAATACCAAAAACCTAAAATATGCAATTAATTCAGTAAGTCCCGTGGGATTAAAAAATTCTTTGAACGAATTATTGCAGAACTCAAGAAGTGCTCTCGACAGTGATTGGTATAAAAAAATTAAAAAATTAATTACTACTGACCCCAATAAAGCATTTGAAGAAATAGTTAAGTCTGATAAGTTAATGAAACATATAAAGAAAGACGATAAGCTTATGAAACTTCTTTTGAAGGCGGTTGAAAAAACTGACCCAGAGAATTTGAAAAAAACTTATCCAATTCTCAAAAAATTTTATCGTGGTCAAAAGTACTTTAAACAATTCGATAAATATGCTTCTGACGCTCTTAATTTCAGATTTACTAAGTTGGGTCGCACGATATATAAAGATGAAGTTCTTCATAAGTATCTAATGTCCAAGGAAATCGGAAAGAGTGCTGTAAGTGGTTGGAATAGCATAAAAGACAGTGCAATGGCTACGAAGGCTGTGAATCGTGGTAAAAAAATCGGAAAGGGTGTGAAGGATATTTGGTCAAAAGCCAAAACAATTCCTATGATTGGTAAGGGTGCCGCTGCAGCTGGAAAACTAACAACAAAAGTTTTGAAGTTTTCATTTATTACCGATGTGGGTATTGAAAGTTTCTTTAATATTATCGATGATCCAAAGCATGATATTGGTAAGGGGATTAATAACGGAGTAATTGATGCAGTTTTAAATATCGGTCCTGTTAGTGGTGCAATAACGTTATCTAGTTTTGGACTAGGCGGAATTTTTTTAGGAGCATCCATAGGGCTTGCAAATTTAGGAATTAAAAAGTTTAACCCTAAATTTAAAGATGATGCCAAGTCGTTTATTTATGACGTAGAGGACTCTGTTGTTGATGAAATTAAAACTTTTGGAAAAAATGCAAAAGATTTCAATAAAAATGTTGAGAAAAAAGCAATTGATATTGGAAAGCAAATTGGCAGGGGAGCTGTTGAGACGTATAATTTTGTTGGAAAAGCCAGCAAAAAAATTGAACAAATTGGTTCGAATGCAGTTAAAAATCTTACCAAAGGAGTAGGAAATGCTATAGTCAAACATAATTGGAACATTATACCGGCATTAAGCCGTTGATGAAAAGGGAATTAAGGTAATGGAGACTTAATGAAATTTAGAAACTATTTTAATTTAACGTTTGAACAAAGTGAGAAGATTACAAAAAATCATTTATCAAAATTAACTGATCAAATTAATGAAGAAGAATCATTAACGAAAAAAAAATTTAAGAATTATTTTACTGCAATCTGCGCAAATGCAGGAGTATTTCTTTTGTGTTATAGTCCAGTGTTTATTGGAAATTTCTATCCAAAGTTTTTTATTGAATTCAGTAAAAGTATGGGAAAACTCGTTTTGTGGATTTGTTTAATCTTTGCAATAATTTTTATTTTAAATCTGCGAAAGAATACTTTTATACATGAGGAGATTTTTGTCCAATTTTATTTAATACCATTGCTTTGTTTTGCTGCATTTTCCATTATGGGACTTATTATATTTCCTGGAACAAGGATAAACGCTAGATTATCTATGACACCTATAATTCCACTATATATAGTAACTGGAATCATTTCTTTTATGAATGTACGTATAAATTACATTACGTTTAACGATGAAATTGAAAAATACAACCAGGAAAATAGTATGGTAGACAGAAAAGTCGTAAATCCTCGTTCCGTTGAGTCGAGAATCACAATTATGAATAAAATGCTGTTTTATATAGAAATTCCCCTTTTTGTAATAGCACTTATTAGAGGTTTGTATTTGTGCTTTTTAGAAGGAAAAGAATTTATGAGCATGCTTGAATACGTCGGTGCAGTAGTTATTGTAGTACCTTTGATTATTTATTCCGCAATATATCTATTTTACTACGAATTTGCAGAAATTTTATTACCAGATTACTATTTGCTGAAATATCGTAATCAGTACGAAGAAAAATATAAAATTAATTTTGGAGGAACAAAAAATGAATGAAAAGAAAGAATTATTACCAATCGGCTCTATCGTATATCTTGAAGAAGGAACAAAGAAGTTAATGATTGTCGGTAGAGGCGTAGTTTATGAAGAAGACGGCGAAGATAAATTCAAGGATTATATGGCTTGTCTTTATCCAGAGGGCATTGATCCTAAGGAAACTATTTTCTTCGACCAAGAAGATATTGATCAACTTGTCTTTAAAGGATATTCCGATGAAGAAGAAGAAAGATTCGTGAAACTTTATGAAGATTGGGTTAAAGAAAATAAGAAGTAGTGGATTGGGTCAGCGCCTTTGTCTGAGTTCGAATAAAGTCAGATTAAAGGCATTTTTATAATTAGATGAGTACGAGGATTAGTTAGTGGTAAATAAAAAAAATAAATCCTGGACAATTGCGTCAGTAATTATAATAATTTTAAGTTTATTGTTTTCGTTTGCAGACTTTAAAGGAAAAAGTGGAACTTCAAAGTCTGCAAGTACTAGTAATTCTCAGCCAAAAAAATCGTCATCAAGTGCAAATAAAGCTAAACGCTCTTTAAGCAGTCAAATATTGAGCGAATTTGGAGCAAAAGAATCGTTAAGGCTGGAACAATATAACAAAATTAAAGTCAGAAAAGATAAGGGGATGACGATAAATCAAGTAAAAAAATTATTGGGAGAACCATCAACACAAAGTACTAAAGGAATCAGTAGAGTTTTGTATTGGTTCTATAAAGATGACCAAAACGACACAAAAGAAATTAGAACTATTATCTTGTTCAAAGATGGACGAGCTTATAGTAAGCACATCTCAGGTTTAGAAGTAAAAAGAAAAAAGAAGATTGGACTTGATGATTATAATAAGGTTCATAGGAATGATAAATATAGTGATGTGATTAAACAACTTGGTATTCCCAACGGGTTTTCCGAGTCATATTTTACTAGTAATGAATTATTACAAGGTATTTCCTATACATACGATTTAAATCATAATGCTCCTGAACAAGAAAAACCTCGGATATATTTGGACTTTTCTGATGGCAAATTATCTGTTAAAGATCAAGAATATTTAAAATAAAATGTTGATAATGAACCAGCAAATATCTGATTGGAAAGTCACTAGAATCAAAAATCACAAAAGGAGGGTAGATGAACTTAAAAAAATACTTCAATTTAAGTTTTGAAGAAAGTGAAAAAATAACGTCAAAAGTAGGAAATGACGAAGCAAAGATTGTCAAAAAATTAGGGTTCAACAAAATGTTTTTTTTAAAAGGCTTCGTCGTAACTTTATTTTTTGAATTAATCGAAATGCTTTTAGGCTTCTTTATGTATGTGGCATTTGCAGATGTATTCCCGAATGAGGAAATAATAATTGCAATATTTTGGCTATTATCCATCGTTAAAATAATTACATTTGGAATAATTTTTTTGGTCGCTTCTAAGACTACAGATCGTCTTGTATATGATTTTGTCATGCATCTTTTTATGTACTTGTTTTTGATATCTACTATCGTTTTTTTTATTTTTGGAATTATATTTAATATTTTGGACAAAAAAATATTTGGAGATTTTGGATCAGCAGCACTTTCGATATTGTATATATTTACGGCGCTGAATAGTTTGTTTTATTCTGTTTCAGAATGGAAGGTTCGAAGCAAAAGCCCAATTCGATTAGAGAAATTAACTGGTAGAGTTTTCAAAAAAAGCGGATTCCTTCTATTGTTTTTTATTCTTAAAGTTATTTTTAAGATGTTTTCTGGTAATTTTTCATTTACAAAAGATATAGAAGTATCTGCATTAGCCATCTTAGCTTATCCAATCATCATTTTTGTTGGGATTTATGTAATTTTTTGTTATTATCCATTACATACTTTTATCCCTTTGATTTATTTAAGTAAGTACCGCAAACAGTATGAGGAGAAATATGGAGTGAACTTTAAAGGAGGAAAAAATTGAACAAGGAATGCCATCGGAGGGTAGATGAACTTAAAAAAATACTTCAATTTAAGTTTTGAAGAAAGCGACAAAATAACTTCTAGTGTTGCATCTGCTGAAGCTCTTGCCATTAAAATTTATGGATTCAACAAAATCTTTTTAAAAGGATTTGTTGGAACTACAATAATAGATTTATTTGTATTGATTTTTGGATTTGCGATAATCGTTGTAATTGAAAGCCCACCGCCGATCCTAGCAATAATGTTTAAGTTTTTTGGTTGGCTGCCTTTTTTTAAGGTTATTATATTTGGTGCTATTTTTTGGATTAAATCTAGGACAAGAGATCGACTAGTGTTTGATTTCATACTCTATATTTCTATATACATTTCCTCACTATCCATTTGTTTCTTTTCTATAGTATTTATAATTAGCGGCATTATAGATAAATCATTTGAAAACGGGATCAATTTAATTTTTCTATCATCTCTTTATTTGGGTGTTTTCATTTATTCATTAATTTACTCTATTGCTAAATTAAGAATTGATGGAAAAAGCACATCAAAACTAGATAAGTTGAGATTTTTTATTAAAAAAATCTCAAAATATAGTGGTTTATTTTTAATCGTATCTTTTCTTTTTAAAATAGTTTCGAAAATTTTGTTTAGTAAATTAGATTTCTTTCATGAAATAAAGGGTTTTATTATAACTACTGTTATGATGCCAATCATTATATTCTTAATAGTGTATATAATTGTTTGTTATTATCCTTTGTACCTTTTTTTGCCGTTATTCTATTTAAATAAGTACCGCAAACAGTATGAGGAGAAATATGGAGTGAACTTTAAAGGAGGAAAAAAATGAACAAGGAATGCCATCGGAGGGTAGATGAACTTAAAAAAATACTTCAATTTAACCTTTGAAGAAAGTGACAAAATAACCCACAAATTGGCAATGGAAGAAGCAAGTATAGTCAAAAGAGAAGGCATCAGTAAAAAGCATTTTTTTAAAGCTTTTATAGGAACATTGATATTAGATTTGGTTTTAATGTTTTTATGCGGCTCAATGGTAATTGCTATGCCAGATGTGACAAGACCGGTTAAGATTGTATTGTTTGCAGTATTAATATTGACGTTAAGTAAAATCTTGATATTTGGAGTAGTTTTTTGGATTAAATCTAGTACCAACGATAGACTTGTATATGATTATATAGTTTATGCATCATTATTTTTTACATTTCTATTTATCGCAATTTCTGCCATTACTTCTTTAGTTGTTATTGGTGGTAAATTATCTATTGGAAATACAAATGTAATTTTTATTAATGCAATTTATATTTCTTTTTCGATTTATTCCGCGATTTATTCTATTGTCCAAATAAAAAATGACGCAAAAAAATATTTTGATGTAAAGCAAACAACGAATCCTGTTCTTGAGCAGTTCTTAAAATATAGCGGTTTCATTTTGACCACTATTTTAGGGTTAAAGTTTATTATAGAATTATTCTTAGGAGGGAACAATTTCTTTGAAAATCTAAAAAAGACTACGGTAGTTTTTATTATGATACCTTTAGCAATTTTCTTTGAATTTTATTATCTTATTTACATCTTTTTCATGCGAGTAATTATCCCGTACTATTATTTAAAGAAGTATCGTAAACAGTACGAGGAAAAATATCAATTTAGTTTTAAAGGAGCAAAAAAAGTGAACAAACAACAAGAAATTTTACCTTTAGGAACAGTTCTTTTTCTCGAAGAGGGAACGCAAAAAGTGATGATTGTCGGACGTGGAGTTGAATTTTCTGACGAGGGAGAAGACAAATTTATGGACTACATGGGTTGTCTTTATCCTGTGGGAGTTGATCCAGAACGCACGATATTTTTCAACCATGAAGATATTGATCATGTAGTATTTGAAGGGTTTAAAGATGAAGAAGAATCTAGGTTTCATCAGGTCTACAATGAGTGGCTTAAGAATCTTAAAGTAGAAAAGAAGAAATTGTGATTTAAATATGGAACAACCTGATTGACTTAAGAAAAATAGAAAATGAATGAATGTCATTCATGATTTGAGGGGGTGATACTTCATACAAAGTATACTAAAAGGGAGACTTAATGAAATTTAGAAACTATTTCAATTTGACGTTTGAACAAAGTGAGAAGATTACAAAAAATCATTTATCAAAATTAACTGATCAAATTAATGAAGAAGAATCATTAACGAAAAAAAAATTTAAGAATTATTTTACTGCAATTTGCACAAATGCAGGAGTAGCTATGATGTGTCATTTTCCTATAAATATGAAAAAAATTTATCCGAAATTTTTTATTGAAATAAGTAAAAATATGGAAAAAATGACGTTTTGGATTTTTTTAATTTTTGCAGTGTTGTTTGTTTGGACTTTAAGTAAGAAGACTTTTATCCATGAGGAGATTTTTATTCAAATTTATTTTATTGTACTGCTTTTTTTCATTGCATTTTCTTTTTTAGGAGTAATCGTTTTTCTGGGAACAAGAGTAGATGCTAATTTAGCGATGACAACTAATTTTCCATTGTATATAGTAACTGGAATTATTTCTTTAATGAATGTACGCATAAATTATATTACGTTTAACGACGAAATTGAAAAGTATAATCAAGAAAATAGTCTGGTAGACAGAACAATCGTAAATTCTCGTTCAGTTGAGTCGAGAATCAAATTTATGAATAAAATACTATTTTATATAGAAATTCCCCTTTTTGTAATATCACTTATCAGAGGTTTGTATTTGTGCTTTTTAGAAGAAAACTTTATGAGCATGCTTGAATACATTGGCGCAATAGTTGTCGTAGTTCCCTTAGCGATCTATACTTTGATTTTTATATTTTACTACGAATTTGCGGAAGTTTTATTACCAGATTACTATTTGTTGAAATATCGCAAGCAGTATGAGGAGAAGTATCAATTTAGCTTTGAAGGGGATAGATAAAAATCGCCACCCTTCCAGGAGTTTGGGACTATTTTTCTTGACTGATAATTGGCTGCTCCGCTCGACCCGCCTAAAAATCTGAAAGATTCGAACTTTACTTAAGTTCATTTTTTCAGCGATCCATTTTTGGATGTAGCCGCTTAAATATTGCTATCTCTCTGGGTGTACAGATTTCGCCCGCACTTATTGTAGAAATTGATAAATTCTACTTTACCGCTGTTAAGAAAATCTTCAAAGTTAATTTGATTTGACGCCTGCGTTAATCAAGTCTTTCTTGATTAAATCTTCAAATTCCGGGTAAAATGACCATGCTTCATTTATTGCCATTCCTTGTCCTCCCAGACTATCTCGATGATTGTAATTACCATTGCGGTTGTTTTGATGTGTTTGGGCATTACTAGCCCTTCTTTACTCTAAACTGTAAAGGAGTTAAATTGTTTGTGGATTTACCTTCCTTGAGGCTTTTGGGAACATTACTGATTCTGTCGATCATAATCCTTAACCAAGGCGCATCTCACGCCAACAGTTGTGCTTAATTTATGGTGTTTTACTGACCATTTTTTGGAGGAAATTGAGCTGTTGATTAAACAATCTTAGTTTGCATTTTGTGACTTGACTTTCAGATTTCTGATAATTCTTGAAATCTTTTAAGGTGCGCGGGCAAGTCCACTTTAACTTTTAAATCGTTGGCGATTTCCTTCAGAGCTCTGTCTTTGCGACAATCAGCAGTTTTCTGCTATCTTATGAGATCTTCATAATAATTACGGTGTAATTGTCATTAAGTAATTTCTTAAATTTAGGAGTTAGATTGACTTGAAGCAAGGATACTTTCGGGTCATCCAGGTATTTAATTGAAGCAAAGCAATGGGCAGCACGATTTTTAGTGTCGGTCAATTCAGTGATTTCACCTTCTAAAAGCTTGCTAGTCTTGTACACGATCATCCCTAGATTTGTGAATATCGTCAACGATTTCTGCATTTGGCATGTAGCACTGATTTAAATAGTTAATGGAACGAAATCGTAGCTGCGCTGATCTATTTGCGAGATAAAGATTTAATTTAAGGTCGAGACCAACTTTTTCGAGAATTGGGAAATCAGTTTTTCTCATCCAGCACAAATTTTTGATAATTTGGTTTAGAATGGAGTCCATTTCGGTAAAAGTTATCCGGGATTTTGGATTTTTTTCTAGCTCAGATAGCCGAAATTTTAACATTTAGTTCCAAACGTGTCTAAAGTAGCGATTTGAGTTTTGTTAGGGCAAATTCTTGCGTTCTTCATTTATTTCTCTGTTCTGGCAACCCTTTCCTCTTACACATGCCACAAAGGGAATATTGTGTATTATTATTTACGTTTACATAATAGTGCTTTCTAAAAGAATAATAATTCAAATATTATAAAAACGTTTTAAGTTATGATATTCTTTTGATTTTTAATTTATTTTAAAGGATAGTAAGAAAAGTTATTACGGAGTAGAGATGCTTATGATGTAATTATTAATTAATTGTTGCCGAGATAATCACAGAAACTATAGTTTTAACATAATTAGCAATATCAATCGACAATTAAATAATTGAAACTCTGATATTAAGAAATTTAATCTCAAGTTGCCTATTAGTGATGTTTTTTTAAAGTCGTTTGATATAATATAAACTAGAAGCGCATGGTTAAAAAAATAAGTTGGAAAGAGGTTAACTTTCGTGAAAAGACTCACTGTACTAGAAGAAGAAGTGATGGATGTTCTATGGGGTACGGATCAGGCTCTTAGTTCGCAAGAAATTTCTACATTAAAAGAAGGCTTAGATGCAAACACGTCACAAACGTTATTGAGAAGACTTCGTAATAAAAAATTTGTAGAAGTTGTTCGAATTGAATTAAGGAAGAAATCTTTGACCAGAATTTATCGACCTAATATCTCTGAGAGTGATTACTTGAAATCATACATCTCTGAAAGAGGAATGAAGAGTTTGGTCAGTGGATTTGTACCAGATCATCTTGATGATTTAGATGGTTATACAGAGGATATTGTTAACACCATCAAACATAAAGCTGAAGAGCTAAGAAATAACTAGATGAATTTTTCGTTCTCTACTGTTTTAATATCGGAATTTTTTGCATTAATTTTGATAGTACTTCTCGTGGTTTTGACACTAAAGAAAAGTACATATAAAAATTTCGGTATCGACTTTTTGTCAACTTTGAGCATAATTATTTTTCTTAGACTAGTATTTCCATTTGAATTTATTAATACAATTACTTTGGCTGATAAAATCTTTTTGCCTTATTTACACACACATGGAAATTTAAGAGTTAATTTTGTCCCAGGAAAACCGACTTTATACTCGCTTAATATAAAGATTTGGATATTAGGTCTTTTTTTGGCTTTGATTTATCTAGTTATCAAAATAATTAGAGTGAGAACACTTTGCAGAAAGGCCAGAAAGTTACCAGCAGGTTATTTAAGTTCTGAATTGAAAAGTTCGCTCCCGTCTAATTTAGAACTTTACTACGTGCCGGTTGATATATCACCGTTTACCGTAGGAATATTTAAACCGAAAATTGTGTTGACAGATGTCGACTTAACTGATGAGGACAAGTATTTTATCATACATCACGAGCTGCTTCATGTTCATAGTCACGATAATTTAAAGAAGTTCCTGGTTGAAATACTAGTTTGTTTTTACTGGTATTATCTCCCAATTTACTTTTACCAATTTGTGGTTAAACATCTTATTGAAATTAGTGTTGATTATAAGATGATTAAGGGCAAGTCGGCTACATTTTATCTAGGTTACATGAATTGTATCGCACGCGTTTATTCCGTGGTGGTGGAAAAACGCTCACGTGCTGATTCTATATCCAGCTTTTTTGTATTTAGAAATTTAAGTAGAAAATTAAATGCCAAATCCTTAAAAATTAGAATCGATTTCCTTTGTGAAGAGTATCCAGTTAAGAAAATTCATTGGGTTGTGAAATTTATCCTAATAGTTATTCCATTAATCATAACTTCTATTGTTGTGGAACCTTATTATTCTAAAACTAAGCAGACAATTTATTCTTTCCAATTTGATCCAAATGATTCAGCAACCTATGTATCAAGACGTGGAAACAGATATTTTTTGATTGTGAATGGTAAAGATGCCGGTGAGCTTAAGAACTTCCTTAAAATAAAGGATAAAAACATTAGAAATCTTCCGATCAAAGACGAATAATTTTTTTATAAAAAGAAATCGAGAGTAGCATTTATTTCGAAAGTGTTTAATAATATTGATGGAGGTAATTTTAAAATGAAAAAGAAATATTTAGGCTATTTGTTTTTGGCCACAGTGTTGTTGCCAGGAGCATTCTCCTTGACTTTAAGTAGTGCTGCTCCTGCTAGTGTACAAGCAGCCACCGTAACACCAAGACGTGCGATCATCGAGTATCGTTATAAAATTGTGAGAGGATACTTGTATCGTAGACTTTATGATGCATCACACGATCGTTGGCTTGGCCCATGGGAACGAGCTTAGAGAAGAATTGAAACATAAATTTAAATCATCGACGAGCAAAAAAATGTCGATGGTTATCGTTTAAAAGCGAGATAGATATAGAAAGGCTATATTTATCCCGCTTTTTTTATTTTTCAAAAAATAAGTCATTTATTTTATCGAAATTTAAACATCGAGTATAATTTAGAAATAAATAGGATAAGATAATTACAATTACCCTTACAATATTTTGTGCAATTTCAAAAAAAAAATTAAAGATCTTCAATTGGATTTCAATAATTATGATCACATCAAGAAATATTCTAATAATTGGTAAAGGATTACGTAAAATTAAGATCTATTTTTGCTTTTTATGATGAAATATTTTGAAATCCGAAAAAAATATGTTAGACTTTGGTTGTCAGATTTTGTAAAAAATACGACAAAAAATTAAATCGGAGGAATTACGATGGCTACACAGATTCAAGTAACGCCTGATGAACTACGCTCTCAGGCAACACATTACACAAAAGGTGCAGATTCAGTCGATCAAGTACTGTCTGACCTAACATCTACTCAAGGACAGATTCGTCAACAGTGGAAGGGTACTGCTTTCGAAAAGTATGACGTTAAATTTGGTGAATTGTCTGAAAAGGTTAAGCAGTTTTCTCAGTTGTTACGCGACATCAAGACTCAACTAGATAAATCAGCGCAAACAATGGAAGATACTGATAACCAAATCGGTCAATCTTGGAGCTAGTGGAAAAAATGGTGTCCATGTTAAATGGGCACTTTTTTTAGGATTGAATTTAGTTTCAAACATTTTTGGGTAAATTGCCATTAGCGTTGGATTGAATATTTTATACGCCAATGGCAATTTTCTGTTTATTTATGCAAAAACCTCTGTAAGGGTAGATTAAATTTTTGAATTTTGGAAGAGTTAATGATGCTAAGAAACACGCTTAAATTTTTAAATCACAACAAAAGAAATATTTTGGCGCTTTTTTTAATTGCGCTTCTGATTGTTACTGTAATGGTCTTTACCTTTAGAACCAAAGAAACTAAAGATCCAAACGAGAATAAGGTTCTCCAAATAGGATTAGTCAATGAAGACAGTGGTAGTACCTTCAATAACAAAAAGTATAATTTTGGTACTGATTTTGTAAATTTACTAACACAAGACCATAGCGCTTCTTGGTATTCAGTTTCTCGTGGTGTTGCGGAAAGTGGGATTAAGCACAAAAACTATGATTTAATTGTGATTTTGCCCCAAAACTTTTCTAAGAAAATTTTAAATTTTGAGTCTACAGATTTTGAAAAAATTGATGTTCTATATAAAATTAGGGAAAATAAAAACCCTAATTTAAGAACTAAAATTACTCAAATCAACAATTCAATTCTTAATCAGCTGAATCATAAAGTTTCCGAAATGTACATTGCCAGTATTTTGTTTAATCTTCATCAATCTCAAAATCATCTAAACGAAATTAACAACAGTGAAAAGAATCTTAGTTCACAGTTGAAGGGGATGATTAATAGTCCGTTGACAGATTTTATTCAGCAATATACTAGTAATGCTAATCAAAGATCTGAAGCAGGAAAACAAAATCAAAATGATTTTTCGAACAATTTAGCAGATAACTTTCTAAAAGATTCGGGCGAACCAGATGATTTAGAAGGGTTCTTGCCAAAGACGAAATTAGACACGGGTATAGACCGGATTAATGATAGTGTTTTTGATGCTTCGCAAAAAGCTAATGACCAGTTAAATAGTATTGCTTCTGAAGGTAATTCCCTTGTTCAAGAGAATAATGAGGATTATTTGAACGCATCTTATGATCAATTTGCAATGATAAAAGATTTTTTAAAGGACGAAGGTTCTAATGTTAGTCAGTTACAAGATGCCAAAATTCAAAAGCAAATTAGTGATTTATTTAATGCAGCCATATGGCAAAACGAAACTCAGAGCAGCCGGGAAATTTTAAGTAGCTTAAATAATCAGAAGTTACAATTATCGGTTGCTCGAGCAAAAGTTGATGATTATTTGAATAATTTGCCCTCAACGACAAATGTTTTTAACACTTACCAAAATATCAATAATCAAGGTTTGTCGTCGATTAAAAAAACTTTTGATAATTTAGTAAGTAGTTCGATTACCCAATTACCAAAAAACAGTTTAAGCATTTTAAATGAAATGAAATCCAATGGTTACTTAAAAAGCGATCAAATAGATAAATTCAATTATCAACTAAATTTAATTAATCAATTTTATCCCGATCTTACATTTGATGGGGATATTTTGCCTTTAGAAACTGATAGCTCCGATGACCAAGAAAAAATTTCATTTAAGATTCCGCCAAATAAAATAATTAAATTAAAAATAAGCAGCGAAAAAGTTGATTTGAATGATTTGTATTCCCAGATCTTAAATAAGGGGATTTCGAGTGTCAGTATTGATGCAAATCAGATTAATATTGATAATTCTGCTATTGAACGTGAAATAAGTATTCTTCCTAAATTAAAGTCAGATGATTCTGATGTTGAATATTCGGTAATTTTGGAAAATCGCGTTCTTGAAAAAGGAAAAATTAGTTCAAAAAGCTTTAAAAATTTTAAAGATAGAGAAACGAATTATTTAAACTTTATCTCAAAGTTGGAACAAGCGTCGGCGTTGGTTTCGGCTGTCCATGATTCTTCGGTAACAAGAGACTTAAATCAACATGAAAGCGTTTCTCAAACTTCAACTTATCAGACTGAAAAAGAACCGACTGATAATAATTCTGAGCAATTACTTTTGTCGTTGAGAATTAATATCAATAGCGCATACGATTCAATTGAAGATTTAGAAAATCAATATCAGGAGCAGCTCAAAGATAAAGAAAAGGCAAGTAGTGATTTTCAATCTCTAGTTCTTCAAATTCAAGGGATCTATAAGGATGAATTAGATGATTACCGAAACCATTTGGGTGCTATCAAACCAAATATTGAACTAAATACGAATTTAATCTCAATAAGTAATCCGATCGATTTATCTCATATTTCTGACATTGCAAATAGTAATGATGATTCGATTAATCGTTATGATTCGCAGATGAAAGAAGCTTTTAGGAATATTATTGATCATTCACATGACAAGACACAAAGTTTAAAAAGCAGATCAAAGCAATCGTTGCAAGGATTGCTTAACCAATCTCAAGATTTAAAACGCAACCTTGATAGTCAGATTAATTCAGCGTCAGGAATTGAAAGTAACTCAAAGGAATTTGTTAAAAACGGTAAAAAGATTCTGGGAGAATCTGATTCATTATTAAAAAATTGGGAAAAAGTAGTAAAGAAAAACGACGAATATAACCGCAACTTTGGCAATTCGATGGGAAATACTCGAAATGACGATAATTCAGCTCGCAAGATTTATGGTAATCTAGCGAATCCTCTACAATTCAAAAATACAGGGACAATTAGAAATGTAAGTTCCATATTTCCTTATTTTTTAACATTGGTAAACATAATTGTAGCCGGTTTTTCTGCAGTTTTAATTGTTAATAATGATTCTCTAAAGTTTAAATTCAAACTTAAACGAAGAGAGGGGGATGAGCTAATAGAAGATGATCGCAATTCTCTATACCAGCAATATGTAATTATTGTCGTGATTATGTTCAGTTTCATCTTAGCGCTCGTATCTTGGCAAACGGTTTCCGGATATCTTGATAAAATCATTTGGCTACTGTTGGAAACCTTGATTCAGGCCAGCTTGATCGAAATTACAATAATTTTGGTTAAGTTCTTTCGCTCTATCGGACGTTTTATCTTTGTATTTTTCTTTATTGAATATATATTTTATACCCCAGCACTAGGTTTGTTCTTAACCAAGAGTAGCTTAGTAGAGACTTTATTGAAGTTTGCATCGCCATTCCAACAGATTGAAGATATTTATTCACGAATTTTTGCTAACACCTCTGATAATGTTTTAGTAATAATTATTTTCTCGATCATTTTAGTTATTACAATGATTTTTAATTTGCTATTTAAAGGGAGGCCTAATGAAAAAGAAGCTATTTCTTAAAATATTTATTATAAATTTTGTCATATTGCTAAAAGGACCCGCATATTTGGTTCTGGCTGATGATCAGTCGACAAATGATGGAAAGATGAAAATAAATAACATCATTGAAAATAATAAGCCGGGAAATAGCGATGAAATTAAAAGTGATAAGGGAGGGTCGGAAATTACTTCCAGTGATGGCATATTCACTGAAGACAGTATAAAAGATCAACAATTTCAAAAGCAAAAAATCGATGAGAATAATACGACACTACCTAAGAAAAGACTTTTTCACAAAAAGCCGTCTCCTAGTAAAAATGAACTAGATAAAAAAATTAATAATCAACTTTTTACGGTGACTTTGAAAGCAGAGGGAGGAGATCATCGTCCTTCCAGGAAATCAGATAGTTCTTTCAAAAAAATTCTAAATTATTTATTTATTAGTGTTTTTATTATCGCATTTGGGATTTTGGGATTTTTGCTTAGTAGGAAGAGAAAATCGATAAGGAGGTATCTACATTTATGAGTTATATAAACGTGACAATTAAATGGGTGGGAGCTTCGGGATATGTTCAAGATTTAAGAATTCCAACTAATATTACTGTGAATAAATTAATTGCGATGTTAATCGACGGCTTGAATGAAAGAAGTATTGATATCAAACCAGGTTGTTTAAACATAATTAAAGTGACCACCAAAGATATATTGATAAGCGGAACTGATATATTGAGAAGTTATCCGATTGCAGACGGAGATATTTTAGAAGTTATTTAGGGGGAGAATGATGAGTGAGAAAGAGTTTAGTTTTAAAATAGATGATCAAAATTATTTAATCAAATGGATTGATGAATATCATGCTTTAGAAACAATTCCAATGGGCAGCGTAAAAGATGTTAATCTTCTCGGCTATTTAAGTATCCAAAATGATTTATTAATTCCATTAAATATTAAAATGGAGAATCAGGAATGGGTGTTTTCGTATCAAACGAAGGAAAGGTACCACAATTTTAAAGAAGTTAGCCGTAATCTATCGGAGTCCGAAAAAATTAAGCTTTGTATTAATCTTTTAGATATTTTACAGCTTAGTAAAACTAGAATTAATCCAGTAGTTCATCCTGATAACGTGTTTTTTGATATAAATTTACGTCCCAAAATTATTCATCGTGGAGTTGAAGGGGTTCTTTATCCAGAAAAATCAGATAATCTTTTCAAACAGATTAAAGCTTTTATAATTATGGCTTTGTCAGGGCGTTATTCATTTGAACGATTATACAAAGGTGTAATGTCTGAGAAATCTTTGACCAGCATGACTTACAAAAAAATTGCTGGTTATTCCTCGGTTTCAGATTTAAGAAATTATTTGAAAAAACTTTACGATTCAACTTTGAATAATGAACATACTAAGTTAATTACGATCTCTAAGAAAAAATTTGGGATTTACCATTGGGGATTTCTGATTAGCTCAATAGCGGCAGCTTTTCTTGTGGTTGTTGTTGGTTATGTATTTTTGATCATGGTTCCTCACAATAATACTTTAATAGACGGGACAGGCGATTATTTATCGCAAGAATATGATCGAACAATTAGTGATTTAAGCACGATCAAAATCGATAAAATGCCCAAGGCTTATCAGTTAATGTTAGCTGAAGCATATGTTAATGTTGATAATCTTAATCATACGCAAAAAGAAAATGTCAAAAAGTCTTTAAATATGCACTCTGATCCAAATTATCTCAAGTATTGGATTTACGATGGGAAGGGAGATTTCGATAAATCTCTCGATATAGCGAAATATCTTGGGGATAATCAGTTAATACTATTTTCTTATACCAAATTGTACTCTCAGGCAAATAATAATCCCCAGTTGTCAGGATCTAAGAAACAGGAACTGCTTTCAAAGTATTCTAAATTAATTAAAGATTACAGTAAAAAACTAAAAAAAGAGCAGGCTAAACAGCCATGACAAAATATAAGTTATATTTATGGATCAATGATACATATTCGCAAATTACTCTAAATTCAACGGTTCACCAAGAAGTCACTCTATCCACTAAGTATGATGAACCGTATTATGTACCCGAGCTTGACCAAGATTACGTGGTTGTACTCAAAGACAACGGTGAAATAAGATTAGCTGATGTTTCTCTAAATGTTGATCAAGTTACCAAAATTAATGATCGCTTAAACGTTTTGTTAGTGTCTAACAAAGTTACAACTTATAGTTTCGATTTAAGTAGAATTTATCGCAATCAGATATTGAGTATCGGTCGCAATGAGTTAGATGATATCCAACTTATGTGCGATAACGATGTCTTACTTAAATTAGGTGAAAATCCTGGCACTTTTGTAATTTCCGCTAGTAGGATTAGTAATCTCTATCTTAATCACCGAAAAGTAAGGGAAAACAAGGTCACATTTGGTTTGGGTGATGTTATTTGTTTGGGAAGAATCGAACTCATAGTTCAGGATAACAACTTGTTGGTAATCAGGGATTTACTAAATCGTTTTGTTAAAAGTAGTTTGTTTCATTACACGGGGAAGAGAGGTACTTATCCAGAAGAATATCCCGAGTATCATCGGTCACCTCGTGCGCTTATGGCTCTACCGAAAGAGAAAATAATAATTGATAATCCTCCTTCAAAAGAACAACCAGCCAAAAATAAATTAGCAAGAACTATTGCCACACCATTAGTTATGGTGGCAGCTTCAATATTGATGTCAGTTATTAATCGAAATATGACGACTATGATTTTGATGGGTGCAATGAGTGTTACAACAATTTCATTTTCGATTAGTAGTTACTTTAGCGATAAAAAGGAACAAAAACAAAGGGCGATTGATCGAGTAATTAACTATCATGACTATCTCCAAAATAAAATTGTGGAAATTCAAAAGCAAAAAAGGGGAACCAGGGAAGCTTTGGAGTACCATTATCCAACCGGTCAAGAAATAAGCAATTTAATTGCTAATAACAGTCCTCGAGTTTATGAAAAAAATAAATTTCAGACCGATTTTTTGGCATTTAGAATTGGGACTGGCGATTTTATTCCTAAGTATCAAGTTACATTTTCTTCGCAAGAAATGGAAAAAGACGTACTCCTTGATGAAGCGAATGACATTTATAAGGATTCGATGAAAGTTGATGATGCACCTATTTCCATTAATTTAACAAACGGTGGGATTGGGCTAGTTGGAAATTTCGAACAGGTCAATATAGCCGTGCAGAATATGTTACTGCAGATCGCTACTTTTCAAAGTTATCATGATGTTAGGTTTATTGCAGTTTTTAATGAAAATCAGCGGGATGAGTGGATTCCGTTTAAATGGTTGAAACATTTTCGGACAGATGGAAGTAACACTTTGAATTTTGTCTATGATGAAAAAACTCGTGATCAATTGATGACTTCTCTTTTTCAAATGCTTAAGGATCGAGAACAAATCATTAAAGACAACGGACCAGACAAAGAAAAAGTCGTTTTCTCACCCCAGTACATTTTGATAATTCAAGACGAAGAGCTAATCATTAGCCACAGCATTATGGAATATATGGGCAAAGATATTTCTAATCTGGGAGTATCGGTTGTATTTATCAAGAATACTACCGCTGATCTGCCAGAGTATATCAAAAATGTAATTGAGTATAAGGATAGTAAACAAGGAGAAATTCTGATTGAGGAGGGATTACTTTCTAATAAGAAATTTGTCCCAGGAAATCTCGAAGGAGTCGATTTAGAATCTGTAGTTCGAAAATTATCATCACTAGAACACAAGGAAAGTCTAAAAAATTCGATTCCGACTTCTGTCAGTTTATTAGATCTCTACAATACCAATAAAGTTGATGATCTTCAGTTGAAGATGCGTTGGACAAGTAATTTGCCATACAAGAGTTTAGCGGTTCCCTTAGGAGAAAGAGGGAAAGACGATATTGTCAAACTAGATTTGCATGAGCGAGCGCATGGACCCCATGGACTCATTGCAGGGACAACGGGGTCTGGGAAATCTGAGTTGATTCAATCGTATATTGCTTCTCTAGCTATAAACTTCCATCCAGATAATGTCGGATTCTTACTTATTGACTATAAGGGTGGTGGGATGGCCAATCTTTTTAATGATCTGCCCCACCTTCTAGGAACAATCACTAACCTTGATGGCAGTCAAAGCCTAAGGGCGTTAGCGTCTATTAAAGCAGAGTTGGAAAAAAGACAAACGTTGTTTGGTCAATATAATGTAAATCACATTAACGAATATCAAAAACTCTATCACGAAGGAAGTGCAAGCGAAGCAATGCCCCATCTGTTTTTAATTAGTGATGAGTTTGCCGAATTGAAATCAGAGCAACCAGAATTCATGGAAGAATTAGTTTCAACAGCTCGTATTGGTCGTTCTCTAGGTATCCATTTAATTCTTGCGACTCAGAAGCCAAGCGGTGTCGTTAATGAACAAATTTGGAGTAATTCAAGATTCAAAATTGCTCTAAAGGTTCAAGACCAGGCGGACTCAAATGAAATTCTTCATACTCCTGATGCAGCCTCGATTGTTGAACCTGGGCGAGCGTACTTACAGGTCGGTAATAACGAAATCTATGAATTATTTCAAAGTGCATATAGTGGTAAGACTTACAACCCTGATGAAACTGAGGACGAGGAATATGATCCCCTTTATATCATCGATAGTTTGGGTCAATATAAGAACTTTTCCGAAGATTTAAGTGGATTGTCAAAACAATTAACGCAAAGTAAAGAGAAAAAAATTAATGAATTAACGGCGATCACAAATTATATTTCTGATTTTGCGGAGCAAAATCAAATTAATCGTTTACCTCGTCCGTGGTTACCACCGTTAGGGGAAAAGATCATTTTCCAAGATTATGGGTCTATCGATTATCCGAAGAATTGGAAGGAGGAAAGCCTTTCTCTTAGCACTTTAGTTGGAATGGTTGATTATCCAGACCAACAGGCCCAAAAACCTTTTGAAATTGATTTAAATGAACATAAACATATTGCGGTTTTTGCAAGCCCTGGATATGGAAAGAGTACTTTCATTCAGACTTTCATTATGGGAATTTGTCGTGATAATTCTCCGGATGATTTTAATATTTATTTATTGGATTTCGGAACCAATGGACTGCTTCCATTGAGAGAATTACCACATACAGCTGATTTAATTAGAATTGACGAGATTGAGAAAATCGTGAAGTTTGAGGCGATTATTGCGGGTGAGATCAACCATCGTAAACAGTTATTAAGTAAAGCTGGTGTTGCAAATTTAGACCAATATGTAAAATCTACGGGCAATCGATTGCCAATAATTGAAGTGGTAGTTGATACAGTTGATTCTGCTAAAGAAGCTCCGTGGTTTGAAGAGTTTAATAGTATTTTGGACAAAATAACTCGTGAAGGTTCGAATGTTGGGGTTTATCTGATGATCTCAGCTAACCGACATGGAGCATTAAGAATGCAACTTCTATCTAACATTAAAACTCAAATAAGTTTATACCTTTTCGATAAAAGTGAGGTCAATGATATCGTGGGTCGATCTGAAGTAACTATTGATGATTTGCCTGGACGAGGATTAATTAAACTAGACACCATTAGATTGTTTCAAACTTTTCTTCCGACAGAAGGCACTGATTCGCTAGAAATATTGGAAAATGTGAAGAAAGAAGCCGGAGAAATGAAAACCGATTGGAAAGGTAAGGTGCCAGCTAGAATTCCAATGATTCCTGAAGAATTGACTTGGGATTTATTCTCGGAAATGAGTAAATGTTCTGATCATGAATTTGCTTTGGGGTTGAATTCAGACACCACTTTGCCGATAACATATGAGTTTTCTCGAGATAAATATTTTCTGATTTTGAACGAAACAGACGAGCAGAAACAAAACTTTGACACGATGATATCAAATGAATTAGAACAAAAGAATCAAAATGAATCAATGATTATTGATGGAGAAGCAAATAAGGATGACATTCTTAAGAAATTGAATCAATTAAAGGATCGATGCGATTCAGATGAAGAAGACGAAGATCGTTTGGTTTACATCAATGATTTAGAAAGTATCTTAAAAGTAGCAAGCGACGAGGACTTTGATTTCCAAGATATCTTGGAACAAGGGCAATCTGTCGGCCTTCACATTTTGATTAATACTTATTTGTCGTTTATTTCAGGAAATTATGATGATGTACCAAGCTATATTAGAAGCAATTTAAAGGTTGGAATCATCGGATCACGAATTACTGATCAAGATCTGGTTACTTTTCAGTATATTTCTAACGAGCCTTATCTTAAGGAAGACGAGGCATATTATTTTAAGAATCGATCTTACTCTAAGATCAGAATTCCAAAGTAGATGAAGGTAGGTGAGCGTAATTAAACGAAAATCTTTCAAAAAGTTGTTGTATGTTCTGGGAATTTTGTTGGGATTAGTTTTGATCGGGTATGGATTACTTAATAGTCCTTGGAGCCATGATCTTCTTATGAAGCATTATGTGAACCAGACAGATGTGATTAGTCACAAACAGATCGAAAACAATAAGAAAAAGAAAGCAAACTTTGATCCGAAGGTTGTTCACTCGCTGAAGTCATCGGATATGATCAAAGGCTGGAATTATAAAGTCAGTCCGATTGGATACATTGTGATTCCAACGGTTGATATCAGAAATCCGGTTTTTAAAGGTTATGGAGAATCTGGGAACAATTTGCTTCATGGTGTTGGAACAATGAAGCCCAATCAAATCATGGGTGCCGGAAATTATGCTTTAGCGGGGCACTATATGAATAATCAAACGGTATTTCATAATCTATCGAAAGCCAAAGTAGGCGAAGATGTTTATCTTACCGACTTGAAATTCTTCTACAAGTACCGAATTTCAAGTATCCAACGAAACGTTGCGGCCAATCGAACCGATCTAATTGAAGATCATTTGAATATGACTCAAATAACGATGATCACTTGTGAAAGTTTGGTCGCCGATAGCTTAAGGACAGTGGTTCAAGGAAATTTATTAGCAACTTATAAAGTAACTCACCGGGAGCTTTATAAATTAGGACTCGTTGAGTAAAAATAGAGGAGAAAATTGATGCAAAAGAAAATGATAACAATATTGATGACACTTCTTTTAGTGTTTAGCAGTTTAGGATTGACCCCAATGGGAGTTCAAGCAGGTTCATTCGATTTAAATGAGTCGAAGGATACTAATCAGGAAAAGCTTGATCAAAGTTATGATCAAAAGGCACCGAGAATAACTCCTCGAGGAGGCATTACTCCTCGTGGTGGAGCATGTGATGCAGTTGTTTGGTATAAGACTAAAAGCGGTAATGTTTTGGAACAACAAACTATGCACGGTGACAACGGTCAGACAATCACTGTAGCGAAAAAAGAGTTTAGCGGGTATACATTTCAAAAAGTTGATGGAAGTGCAACGATCACCTTTGCGACGGGAACAACCCCAGAAGTAACTTTTATTTATAAGAAAATAAAAGATTCAAATGCAGGAAATACACCTCCACAGACACCAAAAACTGGCAAAGTTTATATCAGCTTTATTAATGAACAAGGCACTGCTATTAAGGCTGGTGAGGTTCGTACGGGCAATGTAGGCGACAACTATAGTGTTCAGCCATATTCTTATGTGATTGATAAATATACTTATGACAAGCTTAATACAGGGAGTGATCCTTTAGCAGGGACTTTTACGGAAGCAGATATCTCGGTAGTTTTAGTATTTAAGAAAACCGACAGTGATAATTCTAGTAACAGTACTGGAAAAGTCGTAATTCAATTTGTCGACGAAGATGGAAATCCGGTGAAATCAAGTGAAACAATTAGCGGGCAAGTTGGCGGTAATTATACAATCGATCCGAAAGACTATTTCATTGACAATAGTCTGAAATATACCAGCGCTTCTGGTAATTTGACAGGATCCTTTACTGCAGCAGATCAAAAAGTGACATTGACCTACAAACGAGATAATCAGATGGGTAAAGTCACGGTTAAGTATATGGATAAAGACACTGCTACCAGTATTGCAACTGAAAAAGTAATGACGGGAAAAGTTGGGACGTCATTCAACGAATCGAGAATTGATATATCAGGTTATGTCTACGATCACGTTGAAGGTGCAACTAGTGGAACTTATGCAAATGAACCGCAAACGATGACCTTCATGTACAAGAAAGAGCAGCCAGGAAAAGTCACAGTAAGGTTTATGGATGAAAATGGAACTGCTGTGAAAGCAAGTGAAACGATGACGGGGAAAGTCGGTGACAATTATTCAGTTGATCCATATAGCTATCTCATTGATAAGTATAAATACACTAAATCGGAAGGTAGTTTAAATGGGAAGTTTGAGTCTTCTCTTCAAACGGTCACGTTAATTTATCGCCGACAAGAAACATCTGGGAAAGTGATTATTCGATTTGTTGATGAATCAGGCGAAGCGGTTAAGTCCAGCAATACGATTACAGGTAATGTCGGAGAAAGTTATAGCGTTGATCCGCATGATTACTTCATTGATAACTGTAAATATACCAAAGCAGATGGTAATTTGACTGGGAAGTTTGAAGCTGAAGCTCAAACAGTAACCCTGGTTTATCGCAAAGATGGTCAAGTCGGCAAATTAACCTTACGCTACATTGATAAAGACTCTCAAAATAGTGTTGCGGGAGACAAAATCATGATGGGCAAAATTGGCGACACCTACGATGTCGGTAAATTAGAAATTCCGGGTTATATCTTTGATCATACTGAAGGTGCGACTACGGGAGCTTATACCAAAGACCCTCAAACTGTTGTGTTTATGTACAAGAAAGATCAGCAAGTTACAGGTCAAGATGTGACCGTAAGATATTTAGATACCAAAACAAAAGAAAAGATTGCTAACAATGTTGTATTAAGTGGCAATATTGGCGAATCATATTCAGCTGAAAGATTGAAAATAACTGGCTATACTTTCGATCGTTCAGAAGGAAACGAAAAAGGAATTTTCGGAAGCTCAAAGCAAGATGTCACGCTTTACTACTTAGCTGATGGTTCTAAACCAGATAGCAGTAAGGATCCAAGTAATTCGTCGACTGACAAAGGCAACAGTGATAAAACTTCCACCAATAATAATAGCTCTACTAACAATTCTGGTCCGGATATTGTAACAAGTCCTACTGCAAAACCCGCATCAGTTGACCCTGTGACCACTTCAACAAGTAACCCAAATACTGCAGGCAATAATACAACCAATACTCAGACCCCTCAAAGCAGTACACAAGTACCATTTACGAATGGTGAGCCTGCTAGCAGTAAACCAAGTTTGCCACAAACTTCAGAAACAATAGAAATTCATTATTGGGCAATCGTTCTCGGAATGCTCTTGATTTTGGGCTTTGCTTGGGAATTAAAGCCGGAAACGAAATTCATGGAAAAAAAGCAAAATGTTCAAATGGATTAAAAGACAGCGCATTATAAGCATTGTTCTGGTGGTTATTGTCGTTATAGGTTTAATGGTAAGGGGAGCGATAAATATGAAAAAAGAATCGGATCGTAAATTTCAAGAAGAAATGGTCAAAGAAGTAAAGAAAAATGAAAAGAGAATTGAAAGATTTGTAAGAAGTAGTGATGAAAACAAAGTGGTGAAGACGATTACAATCGATTACGACTCCATTGAACATAATCCAATGGGAGGAGTAATGGTTGATGGGTATGTAAACGGAGATAAAGAATTATCTTTTGGAGTAATTATTAGTAACAATTATGTAGGAGATAAGCGAGAATACAATATTTCTGGTGGTATTAGTTCAAAATTAGATGATTTCATGACTGGAGATACTAATTGATTTCAAGAGTAATGAACATATTAAATAAGGAAAAGGGAAAAAATATTGAAAAGTGATAAGAATACTAAAAATCAAATAAATGAAAATCTACACCGAGTGATAGTGATAGAAAATAAAGGAAGAGATAGATGTTCAAATGGATTAAAAGACACCGCATTATAAGCATTGTTCTGGTGGTTATTGTCGTTATAGGTTTAATGGTAAGGGGAGCGATAAATATGAAAAAAGAATCGGATCGTAAATTTCAAGAAGAAATGGTCAAAGAAGTAAAGAAAAATGAAAAATCTATTGAAGAATTTGTAAGAAGTAGTGATGAAAACAAAGTGGTGAAGACGATTACAATCGATTACGACTCCATTGAACATAATCCAATGGGAGGAGTAATGGTTGATGGGTATGTAAACGGAGATAAAGAATTATCTTTTGGAGTAATTATTAGTAACAACTATGTAGGAGATAAACGAGAATACAATATTTCTGGAGGCATTAGTTCTAAATTAAGCGTTTTAATGAGGCGCCCATATAAATAATTGGATAAGAAAAAGAGGAAAAATATTGAAAAGTGATCAGAGTGTTAAAAATTTACACCGAGTGGCGGTTGTAGAAAATAAAGGAAGAGATAGATGTTCAAATGGATTAAAAGACACCGCATTATAAGTATTGTTCTGGTGGTGATTGTCGTTATAGGTTTAATGGTAAGGGGAGCGATAAATATGAAAAAAGAATCGGATCGTAAATTTCAAGAAGAAATGGTCAAAGAAGTAAAGAAAAATGAAAAGAGAATTGAAAGATTTGTAAGAAGTAGTGATGAAAACAAAGTGGTGAAGACGATTACAATCGATTACGACTCCATTGAACATAATCCAATGGGCGGAGTAATGGCGAAGGGTTATGCAAATGGAGACAAGTCATTGACATTTTCAGTGACAATATCTAACGATTATGTAGGAGATAAAAGAAAATACAGTGTTGGTGGAGGTATTAGTTCTAAATTAAGCGATTTAATGAGACGACCATATAAATAATTAATAAGAAAAAGAGGCAAAATATTGAAAAGTGATCAGAGTGTTAAAAATTTACGCCGAGTGACGGTTGTAGAAAATAAAGGAAGAGATAGATGTTCAAATGGATTAAAAGACACCGCATTATAAGTATTGTTCTGGTGGTGATTGTTGTTATAGGTTTAATGGTAAGGGGAGCGATAAATATGAAAAGAGAATCGGATCGTAAATTTCAAGAAGAAATGGTCAAAGAAGTAAAGAAAAATGAAAAATCTATTGAAGAATTTGTAAGAAGTGAAGACGAAAACAAGGTGGTAAAGACGATTACAATCGATTACGACTCCATTGAACATAATCCAATGGGCGGAGTAATGGTTGATGGGTATGTAAACGGAGATAAAGAATTATCTTTTGGAGTAATTATTAGTAACAACTATGTAGGAGATAAAAGAGAATACAATATTTCTGGCGGTATTAGTTCAAAATTAGATGATTTCATGACTGGAGATACTAATTGATTTCAAGAGTAATGAACATATTAAATAAGGAAAAGGGAAAAAATATTGAAAAGTGATAAGAATACTAAAAATCAAATTAATAAAAATCTCGAAGACTGGAGTAAATATACCGATAAGCAAAGAATGCAATTCGCT
Organism: Xylocopilactobacillus apicola; assembly: GCF_033095985.1. Taxonomy (NCBI): domain Bacteria; kingdom Bacillati; phylum Bacillota; class Bacilli; order Lactobacillales; family Lactobacillaceae; genus Xylocopilactobacillus; species Xylocopilactobacillus apicola. Next base: position 1,941,757 of record NZ_AP026802.1, on the reverse strand, counting down.
CAGCAAGAGTATAAAGATTATAAAGTTGGTGAAGAAGTAAAATTAGAAAAAGGCAGAACATCTCTTGCTGGATTTGTTGTTGACAAAGTTGATAACAAAAAAACAGGGGAACAATCATATGTGGTTGCCAACAGTCCTATGGGAACAAAGCCCACTGATGTTAAAGAAATTGCGGTTTTGTATCAAGGGAGTAAAGAACCTGGAAACAAGGGTTGGAAAGAAGATTGGATTCATAATAATGTGAATATAGGGATCCAGAAAATTGGAGGTAAAGTCATGAAAACAGCAATATCTACAGCGGCTATCATCACTTCACCCTCATTTATTAAAGTGGCAGCAGCTACAGAGTTGTCGAAAAATATAATTCCTACAGGACCTACTCCACAATTAAAATCTTCAGCCGAGACCCTTCAGATGGCACTAAAGAAGTATCCCAACGCGAAAGTTACTGTTTATGGTCATTCGCTTGGCTCCATGGATGGACAATTTGCATTGGCTTCAGTGTCAGAAAAACAGTTAAAGCGAATTAAAGGTGGATATTTATATCAAGGTCCCAACGTATTTTTTACCCTCAATGCTAATCAAAAAGATATTGCTTCAAAATTAGGCAAACGGAACGTCCATAACTATGTCGACGTAAGAGATTTGGTAACGATGAAGTATTTTGAAAGGAAGGAAGGAGTTATCGGACGTTTAGAATTGGTTGACTCTTTAGAAGCTCCAGAACCAGAAGATGGAGGCCCCATTAAAAAGAAACTTAAAAAGTATACAAATCAGCATATGTGGGGAGGCTATCAGTTTAGGAAAGATGGAAGCTTGAAATTGGCTGATCCCTTAGACGGAATTGTTTATTTGTTTAATGATCTAAGCAAGAATTTAGGTTTAGTTGGTAGTGGCAATAGTAAGGAAAAGATGTTGTTACAGTATCCCGGATTAATTAGTTATGCTGAAAAAATGTCAACCATTATGGAGGGTGAAATGAGGGATATCGTTAAGATTTGTCGGGCAGCAATTTCAGAATGTGATCGCACTTATAATAATGGATTGAACTCTGCAAGGAGTATCGGGAGAAAATTATCAGAAAGTGAAATTTTATCTGCTTTGGATAGTGGTGGTTGTACGAGGGCAAGCATTGTCACTTACCCTTCTGAAAAATATGAGAAGAAAATTGATTCATCTCAGCAGATGATTAAAAAATTCGAGAGTTTAAGTAAGAAATTGAAACAAAGCGGCGAAAAGATTTCGTCTGCAGATCGTAAAGTCGCAGGGATATTTTAAATTATGGATGAAGAAATTAAAGATAGTCGTAAAGAACTTGAGCGTGAATATAACGAGAAATTAGAGGAGATAACTTTCAGACAGCGGACAGTTGATCAAACGGCAGATAGTATGGCTGAAGAAGGTGTTTATTGGTTAAAGAAAATAAACCCCGAAGCAAGTAGTCGAGAAATTTACCAAATTGTTGATGATTATCGCAATCAAGCAAGAGAAGCTATTGGACAAGAAAGAAGAAAAATAACTAACCAGTATGAAGAAAATCGGGATGAACTAAATAGAAAGTTGAGGGATCAAGATGGAGATATTAGATGAAATACTGAAAGAAATTGAAAAATCGGCAGAAAGAAGAATTATTCGAGCAATGGGAGTTGCAACAAGAGCATTAAGTGAAGCCAATGGTCTGAAGAATAACGGCAAAATTAAACTTAAAGTTTCGTCTGTTCAACAAAAAGAGATGGTTATAGTTAGAGAAACGGAAGAAGCATTAAAAGGGAAGGGCGGTAAAAAAGCGCGAAGCAGCTTAAAGAAAGAAATAAAAGGAGTCAATGTAGTTGGCGGTTGAGAATTAATGAAAATGACAGATCAATTTAAGCACTAACTGATGATAAATGTATTTACTAAAGGGCTGGGTTAGCCATTTTTGAAACGCTAAATTTTTGATTTAGTAAGTCTTTTAGTGAATTTTATTACAATTGATTACAATCCAATCTAGCATAGCAGTAGTGGTGGGTACGAGAATAAAGAAACTACATTACCAGTTTGGTCAAGATGGACTTTTAGTAATCGTTTGTAATCGTGCTTCTTAGGTTGTTCAAAGATGGGCATGTCATCGTCGAGATCGAAGCGATTGAAAGGCTGATCTAAATGAGGTGACTGTGAATAAGATCGAAGATCAGCAAGTACATTAGAAAAGTGTGAAGCGAAGTTGACGATATCGGAGATATCTTCACGCAATCGGGGGGTAAAACCTTAATAATAGTGTGAGCATTGTTTAACCTGATTTTCTTTCGGTTGGTGTAGTACTTACACGATAGAGAAATTTAAGGGGAAAGCAGTGCTTTTTGTTTTACCCTGAGATAAGAAGGAAAGTGACTGTTTAGAGTTTAAAACTTTGGACAGTAGATGCGGTTGAGGAGATCACTTAATGGATAAAGTCAAAAGTTTGAAGCCAAGAAGCTTCACCAAAAGACATTTTGTATTAATTATTATGCTGTCAATAGCAATTGTACTAGTAGGAATAGGAGTAAAAAAGAAAGTTCAAAAAGACCGAGAGTTTCATGAAGAAATGGTTAAAGAAGTCAAGAAAAACGAGAAATCGATAGAAGAATTTATAAGAACTGATGATAAAAACAAAGTGGTGAAGACGGTTACCATTGATTACGACTCCATTGAACATAATCCAATGGGCGGAATAATGGTTCGTTGTTATGTAAATGGAGATAAATCATTGAGGTTTTCAGTAACCATATCTAACTATTATATCGAGGATAAAAGAGAATATAGTTTTTCTGGCGGCATTAGTTCAAAATTAGATGATTTAATGAACGGAGATGATAAATAATTTCAAAAGATATAAAAATATTAAATAAAGGAAAGAGGAAGAACCTTGAAAAATAGTCAATTAAATTTCGGATCATTAAAATCTAAAAACAAACAAAAGCCCGCATCAAAGGGGAACAGTCTTCTTACCAATCAAAAAAATAAACGATGATTTAGAAGATTGGAGTAAATATACAGATGAACAGAGAATGAATTTTGCTAAAGAAGAATATACAAAATATTCTGTTGGTGCAGTAAAAATTAGTGCAACAAAGTAAATCCTTTGAGTGATGTAATAAAGGAAGATTATGAACGATATCAAAAGTTTGAAGCCAAGAAGCTTCGTTAAAAGACATTTCGTATTAATTATTATGCTGTCAATAGCAATTGTAGTAATAGGAATAGGAGTAAAAATGCAAGATCAAAAAGACCGAGAGTTTCATGAAGAAATGGTTAAAGAAGTCAAGAAAAATGAGAAATCAATAGAAGAACTTGTAAGAAACAGAGACGACAACAAAGTAGTAAAAACGGTTACCATCGATTATGACTCTATCGAACATAATCCAATGGGTGGAATAATGGTTCGTTGTTATGTAAATGGAGATAAATCATTGAGGTTTTCAGTAACTATATCTAAAGATTATATTGAGGATAAAAGAGAATATAGTTTTTCTGGTGGCATTAGTTCAAAGCTGTATGATTTAATGACGGAAGACGGTAAATGATATCAAAACATATAAAAATATTAAATAAAGGAAAGAGGAAGAATCTTGAAAAATAGTCAATTGAATTTCTGATCATTAAAAGCTAAAAACAAACAAAAAACCGCATCAAAGGGGGACAGCCAGCTTATCAACAAAAAAATAAATGAAAATTTAGAAGATTGGAGCAAATATACAGATGAACAGAGAAAAAAATTTGCTAAAGAAGAATATGAATATTATTCAGTTGGTGAAGGAGTAACTCTAGATAAAAAAGGCAAATCTATTGCTGGGTTTGTTGTTGACAAAATCGAAAAACTCACAGGAGAACAGGCGTATGTTGTTTCTAATAGTCCAAAAAAGACAAAACCTGAAGATGTTAAGGAAATTGCTGTTTTGTATCGAGGATCTAGTGTTGATTTTTCCTCGATTCCAAAGGGTTACGATACTGTTTTGGACTGGTTATTGGCAGATGGTCCAGCAGCATTAGCGATTAGAAGATCGTTAATAAAACCAGGTAAACCGTCAATGACCAAATTTATGGGTAACCTCGTGAATGAACATATTGGTCTTAGCGAGCTAATTCCACAATTCCGTTCAGCTTCTTCAACTCTTCAAGAAGCACTTAAGAAATATCCAAATGCTAAAGTAACGGTTTACGGGCATTCTTTGGGATCGATGAATGGGCAATATGCCTTGGCTAGTCTTTCAATCGATCAATTAAAACGAATTAATGGCGGGTATCTCTATGAGGGTCCTAATATTTATTCAATATTAAATAAAGATAAGAGAGCAATTGCAGGTCTATTAAGAAATTATAACGTACATAATTATACGGATTGGTGGGATGCGGTTTCTTTAGGATTTGGTGTTAATTTTAAAGAAATCGTTGGAAGTGTTGAGTATGTTTCTACCAAATGGACGGGATCTATAGGCGAACAACATTCGTGGGGCGGCTACATATTTGGCAAAGACGGTAAGTTAGAGATAATGGTTGAGTCTTTAAAACCAATGTATGGATTTTTATCTAGATTTATGAAAAAATTGGTGGTAAAGGTAGTGAATCCGAAAAGATTATGTTAAAAGATCCCGAATTACTCGCCCTGGCTAGGGATATGGCCAACACTATGGAAAATGCAATGAAGAATATTATTAAAGAATGCGAACAGGATATTAGGAAATGTGAATTGTCTTGGGATTTGACGCATAAAGCAGCAATTCAAATGGCACCACTATTAAGTCAAAAGGGGGGGATTGAATCTGCTCTGATTGAAGGCGGATACACACAAACCCAGGTTCTAGTTAATCCGATTGAAAAATATAAAGAAGAGATGAATGCTGCTGAAAAATTCTTGGAGAGATTCAAAGAGATTAAACAGAAATTAGAGTCGAGTGCTAAACAGATTCAATCATCAGATGAGGAAGTAGCGGGGTATTTTAGATGATGAACGAAGAAGAAAAGGAAAGCAGTTCAAGGAAAATAGAACAAGCGTATCAAGAAGAGTTAGACAAATTAAATCTTCAGGCAAAGAAAGTAGGGCAAGAATCTGAGGATATGGTTCAAAAATATATTTACTGGTTGCGTCAACTTAACTTAAACGGATCTAATCGTGAAATCTATCAAATTGCGGATCGATATCAAAATGAAGCACAAGATGCGATTAATCAAGCGAAACGAAAATTGACTTCAAGTTATGAAAACAAAGTCGATGAATTAAATCGAGAATATGGAAAGAAGGATGAAAATGTTTGAATTTGTAACCGAAGATTTAACGGAACATTTAAATAATTTGAGATTAGAAGCGGAAAGGCAAAGCGTCATATCTTTAGGTAGAGAGTCATTGATGGGGAGTAGAACGGATTTCGCTGGTCACGAAGTTAACGTTAGAAATATTACAAATGCCGTAGTGAGTAAAGAAAACAAACTATTATCAAAACTATCTTCTTCGATGTCAGGTTCGGGATCTAATAAAGCAAAGGTTAGTATTGAAAGAGATAACCGGAAAGTCGCTGAAGGACTAGGACGATAGTAATAAAAGTATTAAAAAATTACATAAGGAGTAAAAGATGAAAAAATAGTATCAAATTCAAATGAAGTCAATTTTGCCATAGATCCATTGGAGGCTGTAAGTATCCATGGTGGCAAGTATGCATCAATAACGCAAAGTAATATTCCTGGAATGTTAACGGGTAAAACGGTAAGTGATGAAATTGTTCCAGATTTAGCCCAGCTTGTTGAATGCGTTAAGGAACAAAGCAGTAAATTCCAAAAGATATCAGAGGAATTTAATCGGGTAGATGATAGCATCAGTTTTGAAGGTAAATAAATATGGAAGTAAAAAAACAAGATGAATTTGAAAAATATGATCAAATGATTCAAACCAATAACGATAGTCTAGATAAATTAAGAGCGGATCGACGAAAATTCGAGGAATCAAATGATGATTTATTTGAGTCGATCCATCAAAGTTTCCAAAGACTGCGTTACTTGAATGATGAAAATATTCACTTTGGCAATAGCGCAAATCGTAGATGGCAAAGTCAAAATGATGAACAAGAAATGTCTTTCAAAAGGAGACTTAAAAATTCAGCAACAAACGTTTTGGAAGCCTACGATTCTGAAGTGAAATCGATTGAAAATGAGAATGATGAATTATATCGTCTAAGGAAGGGAAAACAATGGGATTGATCTATTCAAGCAGTGACTCTGAAAGTCTGATCAAGGCTTTAGGAGACAATTTATCAAAAATTAAATCTACTGTTGATCATTTAAAGTCAGGGAGTCAACACGTAGTTTCATATATTTCTGGTAGTTCTGATTTATCGGGAAATGCTTATGAGAAGGGAACCAATTTGTTTAGAGATTGTGTCATTCCGACAATCAATCTGACAACCGAAATAATTCGAAGTATTGAAAAATCATTTCAGAAATATAAATCTGCTAATGAAGCTATCAAAGATGAAGGTTATCTTAAGGAAGATAACATTAAGCAGCAAATTAGAGAAAAAGAATCGTTGATTGATCGATATGAGAGCCAGATTGCATCGTCTCAAGTAATGTCAATTGGTAATTCGGATGCACTTATAAGTTATCAAAAAATGTTATACGAACTTATTGATGAATTGAAACGAGATATTAGTAAGTTAAATAAAAAATTGGAAAAATTATATCGCTTCAACTCGGCAACAAGCAGTTTATTCACCAACAGTTTAAATGACTTAAAAACTGCAATGCAAGGAGTATTGGCTTTAAAGAAAACGATCGTTAAGCCAGATGGATCTTATCAATTTCCAATTGGGGTTGATAGTTCCCTGTTTGAGGCAATAAAAAGCCGTTCTTTGAGTGTGAGTTCCGAAGATGAAGCGATCAGGAATGCTATCGAAAATATGCCACTTAATATGGATACTGATCAAATGACCGATTGGGTTCTTGATGGAATTGAAGAGCATGGATTGGACTTCTTTGAAGTGTTGGATACTATCCAAAATTGGAGTGGGAAAGGCACAACAATGTCTGAAGCTTTTCGAATCTGGAAGAAGTCTAAAGCTTATTTGGGTATAAACAAGTTATATTTGGATAGTAAACGCAATATAAGAATGGGTAATGGTGAACAAAAACCCAAAAACGGAGGAAAATTTTTACTCGGTCAATATTCAGATGCATCTAAACATAAAAATGACGGGAAATATTTACATAGAGAAGGGAAAACTTATCTTAAAAACACAGGAATTGATTTAGTCGATTACCATTATTCCAGACTTCCAGACGGAAGTATAGATTGGAAACAATTTAGAGCAGGCGGAATGGTTGGATTTAAAGAGGCTATTAATCCATTCAATGATTTTAAAGGATGGAAAGGTGCAAGTAATCTGACTAAGGTTGGTAAAGGACTGGGAATAGCTGGAACTGCGTTCACCGTCGTAAATGATTTTAATGATAATATTGATTTGTCACACATTGATACGAAAAGTGTCGTCAATTTTGCAACTGATGTGGCAGTTGATTTTGGAGCTTCTGCTTCGGCAGTTGCCCTTGGTACAGCAATCGGAACCACATTATTACCAGGAGCTGGAACTGTGGCTGGTGCAATAGCTGGAATTGTAATTGATGTTATCTTTAATGCAGGGTTCGGAAATCCTCCTAAGAGTGCTGTTGATTATGTAAAGAGCGGCGCGAAAGGATTAATCAATGGGATTGGCAAAATGATTAAAGGTTTTGGTAACTTGGCTGGCGGGCTAAGATTTGGTTACGGACATTAGGTTAAACCAATGAATGATAGATCACCCAATCAATTAAACGAAAACTATTTCAAATCACTGATTTCGACTAGAGCTAGTCTAGGTGCGCTTTACTTAGGATTAGCTGGAGCGATTATATCTGGGCTCTTAATATTTTGCACTTGGAATATTGCGTCTTATAACTACGAGATGAATCCTCTTAAGAGTTCCATCAATGATTTTATGATCTTTAATATTGTTTTTATGAGTGTGACCTTCTTGCTTATTAGAATTCGATTTTTGCGTCAAATTCTTTTTAGGCACCAAGGATTTGCGTCAATTTGGTTGGCGATCTTTTCAATTTTTCTTACGTTTGAATTAACGATGATCTCTTATCTAGCTACGATAAATAAGTTTGATAAGGGTTTTAGATATGATTCTTTATTTTCTTTGATTATCATTGGTTGTTTTATTACTAGTTATATTGTTTCACTAATATATAACATTTTTTGGTTAAAAAGGATGCTAAATAAGGGATTTCCCGAAGAACTAGCCCTGTTGAATTATTTTTCAAACTCATCAGTAACCAGTTATGGATCGCTGGCATTAATTTCGGGTGTTACTATTTTGGGAAGAATTTTAAACGGGACCCTTACTACAGGAATTGGATTTTTCGGTGGAATTTTTTTCACTGCAGTTTTTTCAAGATTAACAGTGGAGTATTCTTATGCGGCATATTTATTAAATACGGACAGATCGTATTGGGGAGTATACAAAGACGACGAACCCCCATTTGAGGAAAGGTTGAAAATTCGACTTAAGAAACTCTCAACTTATGTGGTACTAGGGATTGGCATTATCTTCTTTAATACAGGATTCTTGTGGGACAAAATAACAACAAAGCCACTATACTTAATTGTTGGATTCATTACGTTAATAATAGTCATATTCGAAGCAGTTGTTTTTGTGGTTTGGGCCTTTAGGAAATTAAAAAAAGCTTTCACTAAAAAGCTAAAAAAATCTTTAAAACCACAAACATTTAAGAAAAGAAAGAGATGGAAGAAGAAATGAATTTTAAGGTAAAAGGTGATAGGTAACCCAATGAACGATAAATCACCTGAAGAATTAAACGAAAACTATTTCAAATCACTGATTTCGACTAGAGCTAGTATAGGTGCGCTTTACTTAGGATTAGCTGGAGCGATTATATCTGGGCTCTTAATATTTTGCACTTGGAATATTGCGTCTTATAACTACGAGATGAATCCTCTTAAGAGTTCCATCAATGATTTTATGATCTTTAATATTGTTTTTATGAGTGTGACCTTCTTGCTTATTAGAATTCGATTTTTGCGTCAAATTATCTATAAGCATCAAGGATTTGCGTCAATTTGGTTGGCGATCTTTTCAATTTTTCTTACGTTTGAGATAGGAGAACTCTTTTACTTAGTCTCAATTATTAGCATTAAAAATTTTAGGTATGGGTCTTTAAGTTCTTTGTTTGTTATTGGTTGTTTTGTTATCAGTTATATCGGTTCACTAATATATAACATTTTTTGGTTAAAAAAGATGTTAAACCAAGGATATCCCGAAGAACTAGCCCTGTTGAATTATTTTTCAAACTCATCAGTAACCAGTTATGGATCGCTGGCATTAATTTCGGGTGTTACTATTTTGGGAAGAATTTTAAACTGGACGCTTACTACGGGAATTGGCTTTTCCATAGGAATTTTGTTGACTACGTTTTTTTCAAGATTAACAGTGGAGTATTCTTATGCGGCATATTTATTAAATACGAACAGATCGTATTGGGTAGTATACAAAGACGACGAACCCCCATTTAAGGAAAGGTTGAAAATTCGACTTAAGAAACTCTCAACTTATGTGGTACTAGGGATTGGCATTTTCTTCTTTAATACAGGATTCTTGATGCAGAAAATAACAACAGAGCCACTATACTCAATTGTTGGATCCATTGCGTTAATAATAGTCATATTCGAGGCAGTTGTTTTTGTGGTTTGGGTCTTTAGGAAAATAAACAAAGCTTTAAAAACAAAAAAATTAAAAAAAGAAAGAGATGGAAAAAGAAATGAATTTTGAAAAAAGAGAATTAAGTTTAAACAAAGTTATAAGTTTTAATTTGGAATTAGATCCGTTAGAGGATATTTTCGAACAGGCCGATGAAGCAGGGCAAGAGTTTAAGGAACTTTTAATTCAAAATGGGTTTTATTCAGATAGTCCCATAATTTTTAGATCGAAGTCTTTTGAGTTGGGTGGAGATGTCTCTATTATGACAACAGTTGGAAATAAGTTGAATATTGTTGGAGAAAATAAATCAAGTTTTGATTTTTTTGATCAAATTGAGTTTACTACCGATTACTATTATCGCCATTATGATCAGCTAGAACCAATTCCATACGATGATATTATGGAAAAAATTCGAGAAGGGCACAAGAAATTGAAGAACATCTATTTTATTTTACTAGATCTATATGGGGATCAAGTTGTTGACATGTACTGCGAGGTAGAAGATTAATGAAAATTATTCCAAGTGTAGTTCAAGCTTATAAGCTTGGTTTTCAAAATGTTGTAAGCCAGAGATTTAGCTTTCATTATTCAAAGTTTGACGAATTTTATCGAAATTTTCTTTCAGGAATCTTAGACAATGGTTATCACTTAAAGGGCCCCTATTTTTATAGCCTCAATAATGTTCCGAGGGATCAAATTGTTGATATTGAGATGTTTATGCCGATCGAGGAAAATTATTTTCAAGTTGAAGAGTATCAATTTGCTTCATATTTTGAAATAACAAATCTTCTGAAAACGATCGTTTTTGGAGATTTTGACATTACAACGGAGCAATCATACGCCAAATTATTAACAACGATAGAGTTAAATAATCTTGATATCGCGACCCCTTTTTATCATGTGATCCCGTCAAACGGTTCAAGATATGTAAGTATTTATTTAGGTTATTTCAAACAAGAGGAGTAAAAAGATGGACAAAATCGCATCGAATGAAACTAAAGCAAGTTCGGCAATAACGGGATTAACAAATGTTCAGGTTAATCACAGTAAACAAGTGTCTTTGGGACGCAGTAACATCACTGGGATGAAGACTGGGACTGAAGTTAATAACCAAATCCTGAAAGATATCTCAAAATTAGTTCAATGTGTTAAAACTCAGGGAGGCAAATTTAAGCAAATTGCTGCCGAGTTTAACAAAGTTGATAATAAGATTAAGTTCTAGGGGCACAAAATGGGAGAAATTAATAAAGACGAACAACGACAACTGATTGAACGAAAACTCCGTGAGAAAGAAGAAGAGTTTGACGATTTAAAGCGTGAGCAGCGTAATGTCAGCGAATCTTTCAATAATTTACATGAAAGCCTTAATCAAGGATTTCATCGGTTACGCTCACTAAATGAAGAAAATATTCGTTTTGGGAATTTAATGAGTCGAAGAATCCAGCAGGAAAACGACGAGAAAGAGCGTCAATTTAGACGCAGTTTAGAGTGTTCTGAAGAATCTTTAAAGGAACAATATGATTTAAGGGCAAGAAAAATAGAGTCGGAAACAGAAGAGCTTAAGCTAAAGAAGGGGTCAGAAAAATGGGATTAATTTATGATAGTTCAGATTCAGATAACTTAATAAACGGTTTAACTAGTAATTTAGAAAGCAGTAAAGAAGCTGTAAGTCGCTTAAAAGCGGGAAGTAAACAGGTGATTTCAGCGGTTGACGGGCATAATTTGTCAGGTGCGGCTTATAAAGCAGGTGCAGGATTGTTTAAAAATTTAATTTTACCTGTGGTTGATAGAGTTACGGATGCTATTGATCAAATTGAAAGCGATTTAAAGACTTATAATTCTGCTAATAGCGAGATTTGTAGTGAAGGCTACTTAAATGAAGACAATTTAAAAAATCAAATTTCACAGAAGGAAGGAATGATCAATTCTATCCAAGTAGAGTTAAATTTTCTTAATTCGATAAACTCGATGGACTTAGAAACTACTAACCGCTTACTGGATGCAAAGAAGAAATTGCTTGAGATGTCTGATCAACTACGTAAAGATATCAGGAAGCTGGAGAAAAAAATAAAAAAGTTGCATAAATTTTCGACATCCACAAACTCATTGTTCAAAGATAGTTTGTCTTCTTTAAATAAATCAATGAATTGTTTGCTTTTACTAGATAATGTAATTGTCCATGCCGATGGGAGTTATGACTTTTCGTTATTTGATATTGGAATGCAAAAGAAATTACAACAATTTCAAAATGAAATGGGTAACAATATGACCATTATTGATTGGCTTGAGGAAGGTACAAGTTCATTGTTTGACGGGATTAAAGATACAGTTATTAAACGAGGTAAACATTTAGGTTTATCTTGGGGTGCTAAATTGCAGCCAAAGGGAACTCACGGAACAGGATTTGTAAAAGATAGTAATAAAGTCCAAAGTTGGATGAGCCGTAGATTAAAGAAAATGAAAAAGCCAACAAGTAATAACTTGGGAAAGGTAGCAAAAATTGGGGGTCCTGCTCTAATTGGATTTGATGCGTATAATAATTACACGGAATTTAATGAAGAACTTAATAAAGGACATAAAAATCGAGGTCGTGCTTTAGCATATAGTGGTGTTGCGACAGGCGCTGGACTTGGCGCTGGTGTAGTAGGAGCCAGTGCAGGTACGGCTCTAGTTGGATATGCTGAAGCAACTTCTTTATTAGCGGTAGCAGGAGCTCCAATTGTTGGAGCAGTGTTTGTTGGAGCAGCAGCAGCTGCCGGTATTAAAGCAATGTATACAAATTTTAAGCCTTTTAAAGATGTGGTAAATACGACCGGAGATGCTTTAAATTCTGTTGGAAAAAAAATTGTTGAATTTAAAGATGGGGTTGAATATGAAGCAACACGCATTAAGAAAAAGGCAATAAATGTCGGAAAGTCACTTTCTAATTCCTTGGGAAAATTAAAAGGGGCATTTAGTTGGTAAAGAATACGCGTAGCAGTTTTAGTGTTAAAGAATATGAGCGGATTGATATTAGGTATCGATTGATCCATGTGAAAGGCAAAGATTATATCCTAGATTATTCGAATCCACGGGATTTGCGTAATTATTTTATGGGGACTTTTTATTATAAAAATTCTCTTCAGTGGAAGGCTTACGACGTTACGCATTGTCGAGAACAAATTCCGGTAATTAAGGATTACTATAAAATTGAACAACTCGCACGACTAATTGACGGCGTAGTTGCTATTTTCTATTTCACTAATATTTTGCTTTTTCCAAAGCCACTGAACATTTCTTATTTAACCTATGATCCAAGGATCAGAAGGAACTGGAAATTGATAATTATGATTTTGTTGGTGATTTCTTTGGTGTTGATTTTTATATTGGCGAGTTTAAAGCAATACCAATTACCAGTTGCCAAAGATAATTATTTAATCCTGAAACAAACGAACTACAAGGAATTAAATGATAAAGATGCCGCTGAAAGTAAATTTTATATTAGGTGGTTTTACAAGATCCCTCCATTTCTTCAGAGGTTAATTTCAGGATTATTTCTTATTATAGGTCCGGTTCTTGTAGGCATTAATAGCTCTAGTTACGGAAGCTTATTTGTATTCACTATATGTATATATTATATAATCTTTTTAGGTCGTTTTTTGTTTTTTATACCAGCTCATAAAAATAAAAAATATACAATTTTAGAAAAAGGAGAACTTTAAGATGTTAGCAATTGGAAGTGTAGTGTATCTCGTAAACGGAAATCAGAAGGTGATGATTCTTAATTGGGGACCAATCATTGATCAAGGTGGGGAGAAAGTGTATTTCGATTATACCGGTGCATTGTATCCATCAGGCTTAGATCCTGAACAAGTATATTACTTTAACGACGAAGATGTTGATGAAGTGGTTTATGAAGGTTACAAAGATGATGATGGACAAAGGCTTGAGATCATGTACGAGAAATGGGTTGAGGAAAACGCTGGTAAGATTAAAAAAGGGGTGCCGGATGCTCTGTAACTACAGGGAATGTGTAACGCAGGCTACTGTTGAAAATTTGTTGAAAGGGGCATTTAGCCCTCTATCAGAACAAGAGCTTTTAAAACAACTTAAAACTAATTATCCAGATTCGTGGAAATTCTTGGAAAGTCTTAGACAAAATAAAAACGATATGATACATGAGAACAAATGAAAAAGAGAACGATTAATATTTGGTCAATGGTTGTTACGATTATTCTTCTATTCTTTAGCTATAAGGTAGTCAAAGTTCAAAATATTTATGATGAGATTTATTATGACAGCAAAGAAGCGACAGGTGAACTTCTTGATCGCAGATCGCATTTGGGCAATATTAAAGGGATTTCAAGATCGAAAACAACGGCAAATTACAGTAACGATCAAGTGATGATTACTGAAAGATATGAAACTAAATATTTACCCTCAGTAATGGATTCATTGAGCATTTCTAATGACGGTTTTAGAAAAAAATTATTTATATATAATTCATACGAGATAAATTATTTTGTCACAATTTGCCTTGAAAGCAATTATAACGCCAAACGAAAATTGTTAAAAAAAGGAATTTATTTTATCGATTCACGACAAGAGGGAATAATAGATAATCACAAAAAAGTTAAATCTCTGATCGATAAATATCATATTTCCAAAGAACAGTTGGATTATTGGTACGAATTGGGGATGAAGAAAACACTTTTAAAAGATTGGTGCTCGGTGTACCCAAGCAGGTTTAGCCCAGAGAAGCTGGGTCACGTGAAGATTGAGACTCAGTGGGCAGATTATAAATGAGGAAGAAAGCAATCATTATTTTGTCAATAATTGTGGCAATCCCCCTTCTGTACATCATTTATAAAAGTGTAAAATTTCAAAATATTTACGACGAAATTTATTATGATAGCAGAGGTGCTACAGGGGAAATCTTTAGTCGAAGGTCAACTTTGGGGAATATAAAGGGGATTTCGGGAACGAGAACAACATCAATTCACGAGGATGATGAAGTTATTGTTACCGAAAGATATGAAACTAAATATTTACCCCCAGTAATGGATTCATTGAGCATTTCTAATAACAGTTTTAAAAAAAGATTATCTATATATAATTCATACGAGATAAATTACTTTGTCACAATTTGCCTTAAAAACAATTATGATCCAAAACAAAAATTGTTAAAAAAAGGGATTTATTTTATCGATTCACGACAAGAGGGAATAATAGATAATCCCAAAAAAGTTAAATCTTTGATCGATAAGTATCATATTTCCAAAGAACGGCTAGATTATTGGTACGAATTAGGAATGACTAGAACACTTTTGGAAGATTGGTGCTCGGTGTACCCAAGCAGGTTTAGTCCAGAGAAGCTGGGTCACGTGAAGATTGAGACCCAGTGGGCAGATTATAAATGAAATATTATGGGCAATGATGATTATAAAGCAGATCTCGATGTCGTTAACATTACTAGGGCGATGGAAGATCTTGATTTTGATTTTCTGCATGCTTCAAATAATTATTATCAAGATCTCAAGGATAATAAGATAAATCGGGCGAATAAATTTAAGGAAAATATGGATTTTGAAGAAGTGAAGAAAGTTGTTGAGAGAATGGCTCCCAAGTATGAGATTACAAATATTCTTGGGAAGAAATATTTAGGGAATAAAATTACCCCTAAATCTCAAGAATCGTTTCGTCCATTGACGGATCAAGAAAAGTTAAAATATATCAAAAATAACTATCCAGATTCTTGGAAGTTTCTGGAAAGTCTTAGACAAAATAAAAACGAGATGATAAGCGAGAATAAATGAAAAAGAAAACGGCTATTACTTGGTCAATTATCGTTGCAGTTCCTTTATTGTTCATCATTTATAAAAGTGTAAAGTTTCAAAATATTTACGACGAAATTTACTATGATAGTGCAGGTGCCACAGGAGAAATCTTTAGTAGAAGGTCAACTTTGGGGAATATAAAGGGGATTTCGGGAACGAAAACATCATCAATTCACGAGGGAGATGAAGTTATTGTTACCGAAAGATATGGAGCTAGTTATTTGCCTTCGAAAATAAATTCACTTTACGTCGTTAATGAATCAAATAAAAAAAAATTGTTTATAGATATTACCTATAGACTTGACTCAAAGACCGTTTTATATCTTTCAAGCAGCTATAACGCAAAAGGAAAAGAATTAAAAAAAGATATCTATTATGTTGCATCAGATCAAGATGGATCTATAAAAGATCCCAAAAAAGTTAAATCTCTGATCGATAAGTATCATATTTCTAAAGAACAGCTGGATTATTGGTACGAATTAGGAATGACCAAAACACTTTTGGAAGATTGGTGCTCGGTGTACCCAAGCAGGTTTAGTCCAGAGAAGCTGGGTCACGTGAAGATCGAAACCCAGTGGGCAGATTATAAATGAAATATCGTTAAAAGGGGCATTTAGTTGGTAAAGAATACGCATAGCAGTTTTAGTGTTAAAGAATATGAGCGGATTGATATTAGGTATCGATTGATCCATGTGAAAGATAAAGATTATATCCTAGATTATTCGAATCCACGGGATTTGCGTAATTATTTTATGGGGACTTTTTATTATAAAAATTCTCTTCAGTGGAAGGCTTACGACGTTACGCATTGTCGAGAACAAATTCCGGTAATTAAGGACTACTATAAAATTGAACAACGCGCACGACTAATTGAAGGTGTAATTGGTATTTTATATATGATTAATATTTTCTGTTTTCCAAAGTCACTGAATATTTCTTATTTAACCTATGATCCAAGGATCAGAAGCAACTGGAAATTGATAATTATGATTTTGTTGGTGATTTCTTTGGTATTGATTTTTATATTGGCGAGTTTAAAGCAATACCAATTACCAGTTGCCAAAGATGAATATTTAATCCTGAAACAAACGAACTACAAGGAATTAAATGCCAAAGATGCCGCTGAAAGTAAATTTTATATTAGGTGGTTTTACAAGATCCCTCCATTTCTTCAGAGTTTAGTTGCTGGAGTACTTTTTGTTATGGGGATATTTATTTTTGGCGTAATTAGGTCTAATTTTGGGGACCTTATTTTTTTTGTTATATATATGTACTGCGTAATCTTTTTAGGTCGTTTTTTGTTTTTTATACCAGCTCATAAAAATAAAAAATATACAATTTTAGAAAAAGGAGAACTTTAAGATGTTAGCAATTGGAAGTGTAGTGTATCTCACAAACGGAAATCAGAAGGTGATGATTCTTAATTGGGGACCAATCATTGATCAAGGTGGGGAGAAAGTGTATTTCGATTATACAGGTGCGTTGTATCCATCAGGCTTAGATCCTGAACAAGTATATTACTTTAACGACGAAGACGTTGATGAAGTGGTTCATGAGGGTTACAAAGATGATGATGGACAAAGGTTTGAGATCATGTACGAGAAATGGGTTGAGGAAAACGCTGGTAAGATTAAAAAAGGGGTGCCGGATGCTCTGTAACTACAGGGAATGTGTAACGCAGGTTACTGTTGAAAATTTGTTGAAAGAGGCATTTAGCCCTCTATCAGAACAAGATCTTTTAAAACAACTTAAAACTAATTATCCAGATTCGTGGAAATTCTTGGAAAGTCTTAGACAAAATCGAAACAATATGATAAGCGAGAACAAATGAAAAAGAAAACGGCTATTACTTGGTCAATTATCGTTGCAGTTCCTTTATTGTTCATCATTTATAAAAGTGTAAAGTTTCAAAATATTTACGACGAAATTTACTATGATAGCAGAGGTGCCACGGGAGAAATCTTTAGTCGAAGGTCAACTTTGGGGAATATAAAGGGGATTTCGGGAACGAGAACAACAGGGGGTCATGATTATAGTAATTCGATTGTTACCGAAAGATATGAAACTAAATATTTACCCTCGACAATGAATTCGTTAAGTATTTCTAATGATGACAAAACAATATCTATATATAATTCTTACAATATAAATTATAATATCATAATTTGCCTTGAAAGCGATTATAATCCCAAACGAAAATTGTTAAAAAAAGGAATTTATTTTATCGATTCACGACAAGAGGGAATAATAGATAATCCCAAAAAAGTTAAATCTTTGATCGATAAGTATCATATTTCTAAAGAACAGCTGGATTATTGGTACGAATTAGGAATGACTAGAACACTTTTGGAAGATTGGTGCTCGGTGTACCCAAGCAGGTTTAGTCCAGAGAAGCTGGGTCACGTGAAGATTGAGACTCAGTGGGCAGATTATAAATGAGGAAGAAAGCAATCATTATTTTGTCAATAATTGTGGCAATTCCCCTTCTGTACATCATTTATAAAAGTGTAAAATTTCAAAATATTTATGACGAAATTTATTATGATAGTAGAGGCGCCACAGGAGAAATCTTTAGTCGGAGGTCAACTTTGGGGAATATAAAGGGGATATCTCGTTCGAAAACATCATGGGTACACGAGGGCGATGAAGTTATTGTTACCGAAAGCTATGAAACTAAATATTTGCCTTCGACAATGCATTCCTTGAACATCACTAATGATGATGTAGACAAAACATTATTTATATATAATTCTTACGAGATAAATTACTTTGTCACAATTTGCCTTAAAAACAATTATGATCCAAAACAAAAATTGTTAAAAAAAGGGATTTATTTTATCGATTCACGACAAGAGGGAATAATAGATAATCCCAAAAAAGTTAAAACTCTGATCGATAAGTATTATATTTCCAAAGAACAGCTGGATTATTGGTACGAATTGGGGATGACCAAAACACTTTTGGAAGATTGGTGTTCGGTGTACCCAAGCAGGTTTAGTCCAGAGAAGCTGGGTCACGTGAAGATTGAGACCCAGTGGGCAGATTATAAATGAAATATTATGCGCAATGATGATTATAAAGCAGATCTCGATGCAGTTAACATTACCAGGGCGATGGAAGATCTTGATTTTGATTTTCTGCATGCCTCAAATAATTATTATCAAGATCTCAAGGCTAATAAGATAAATCGGGCGAATAAATTTAAGGAAAATATGGATTTTGAAGAAGTGAAGAAAGTTGTTGAGAAGATGGTTTATGAGTATGAATTCATGAATATTCGAGGTGATAAGCATCGAGGAAGTTATATAAATCCAAATTATCAAGAGTCATTTAGCCCTCTATCAGAACAAGAGCTTTTAAAACAACTTAAAGCTAATTATCCAGATTCGTGGAGATTTCTAGAAAGCCTTAGACAAAATAAAAACGATATGATACATGAGAACAAATGAAAAAGAGAACGATTAATATTTGGTCAGTGATTGTTACGATTATTCTTCTATTCTTTAGCTATAAGGTAGTCAAAGTTCAAAATATTTATGATGAGATTTATTATGACAGCAAAGAAGCGACGGGCGAACTTCTTGATCGCAGATCGCATTTGGGTAATATTAAAGGAATTTCTAGGACAAAACCGATATCTTTTCAGGAAGATAACTATGTAAATGTTTCAGAAGGGTATGATAAAAAATATTTACCCCCTACTATGAACTCTCTTTATATCGTTAATGATCCAAGTAAAAAAAAATTGGTTATAGATATTACCTATAGAATTGATTCAAGAACCATTCTATATCTTTCAAGCAGATATAACTTAAAACGCAAAGAATTAAAAAAAGAAATATATTTTGTTAAATCTGATCAAGATGAATCTATAGAAGATCCCAAAAAAGTTAAAACTCTGATCGATAAATATCATATTTCCAAAGAACAGCTGGATTATTGGTACGAATTGGGGATGAAGAAAACACTTTTGGAAGATTGGTGCTTGGTGTACCCAAGCAGGTTTAGCCCAGAGAAGCTGGGTCACTTGAAGATTGAGACCCAGTGGGCAGATTATAAATGAAAAGGAGTTAAGTAAAATGGCAAACAATTATAAAAGAACCAACTTGAAGGCGGTAAATGATCTGGTGCTTATTGATCAAAAGTTGGCTTTGGTGACTCAGAAATTCGCCAGCGTAAGTACGACCTTAAGTGATCAATTAAATAAGATTGATAGTGATCTGTTGTGAGAGATCAAACGATGGGGAAATTACACTGGGAACAAGCAGAAACAGAAGAAGTGATTAACTCCTTGGTTCAACAAACTGAAAAGCTGAAGCCAATGATCAGTTTGTTGAGCCAAAGTATCACTAATTTCCAAACAAAAGTTGGGGATAATAGCGTTTTGGCGGGTATTGCCAATTCAAAAATGTCTATCTCGTTAACAGCATATATTATCCCTGTGCTCAGGGCTTTCAGGGATTTTAACGAAAGGCTAACTCAAAAAATTGCGATCTTTAATCGAACTGAAAGTAAATTGCGCTCGCAAGGTTCGGTCTTAGATGAAGAAACACTTGAAAGTACTCTAGATGAACTATCAGAAATTGAAATAAAACTTCAAACTCTGCGAGAAGCTCAAAGTTTTACAAGTAATTTATTCACAGAAGAGCTGGCGATTATTGAGGTTTTATCCGAAGCTTTAGAAGCAATTGGATCTTATCAAATTAGTTCTGATGGAAGTTTGTTAATTGTAGATCAAACTAATTGGCTGGAGAAACTGAAATTTTACTCCGAGGTAAATTTAGAAAGATTTCTGGATTTGTTGGACTGTTCGGAAGATAATTTTCGAGAACTTGTAAGAAAAATTCTTGCGGATCTTAGGTCTGACGGTTGGGCGGCAGCGAGTTTACAAAGGTTTGTAAAAATCATTAACGCTCAATTATTCAGTTTGAATAAACTTCAAAATGCTGCGAGGCAGGTGGGAAGCCAGGTTTTCCTTGATCTGTGGTCTGCTTGGCAATGTAGCGATTCTAAATCAGCACAAGATAAATTGCGATTATTGCTTAAAATCATTCAGCTTCCGCTAGATTTACCTCAGTCACCAGCGCTTGTCGCCGAGTTAATTAGTCATTTTGATCATAGTCTCGATCCAGCCAATGAATTTTGGGATGATCTGTCGAAAACGGTTCAACTGGCTTTTGCAAATGGAAATATCAGCGATTATAAGGAGCTGGGTAAGCAAATTCATAATCTTCGGTACGTGATTTCTGCCCAGCAAGCTCAATATATTAGAGATTCTGATCCTGGCAACAAAACCGACGGCGAGAAACTGGCGCTATATTTAACAAAGCACGATTACACGACTGAGGAGTCTGATCGTCTTCACCAAAAAGGCTATTATAACGGTAAATTTATGCAATATCCTGCTGGATACGCTAATGGCGACATCAAGGTAGTGGTCAATTTTCATAGTGAATTTATTTTAAATAGTGAGGGAAGATTTCAAAATGAAATTGACCCTGAGGGTGCGAGCGAAAATGGCATCGTTAACGGCGCAAGTTTTAATTATGCCGACAACAACGACAGAGATAAAGCCAAAACTCATAAACGATTGGATGTAGAATACGCAGATTTTGATCCCGCTTGGCGCGATTACACTATCAATAAATCATTAAAGGATAAAAATAATCCGGTTAGGTATGTTTCACCAACGAATTTTCACCCGCTATTAAAAACTGCGAAAGTTGGTTCAGAGTGGAATAGGAGCTATCAGAATCCTGACGGATATTATCAAATCAACGGCTTATCTTCGGAGCAAAATTCCAAGCGCCTTCGGGCAGAGTTCAATAATTTGGTGGAAACTTTAAGGCAAAAGAAGAAGGGATCATAATTTGTTATCGTTAACAAATATTAAATATAGATAGTAAAATCCCTGAAACAATCATTAAAATCATAACTATAATACTCCAAGTAAAAAAGGGAAATCCTTTAAACGGATTATAGGTTACATTTTTAAATATCTTTTTCTTGTTTATCGTTGCGGTAATGGTTAGTAAAATGAATACAACAGATATCATTAAAATTCCAATTATTCCTGATCCTATAAGGATTCGAGATATACTTTGGTTCTGAGATATTATTCTACAGCTGATTTTAAACTAGAGAAGAAAAAAGACCTAGAATAGTAATAAAACTAGTGTAAATGTTTTTTTGAGAAACGTTCAACTTTTTTAATCTTTTTTCAGAATCAACGATTGCATCTTGTTGTTCTTTTAGGTTTTTTTGTGAAAGTTTAATTGAAGCTTCAAGTTTAGCTATTTCACAGTTTGCTTTTTCCATCTCTTCTTTTGAACCAAACTGGTTGACTTGAGCGATAGTTTTTTCAAATCCGCGTTTAAAAACAAATTCGCTGATCGGATAGTATCCCTGTTCGTTAGACTCTGCGAGCTCGAACAGTTCGCAAATTTTAGCAAAATCTTCTTGTTCAACGATGTCTTTGGTAAATTTATTATCAAAGACAGAGTCTAACAGGTTTATGATATTGTGGTCGGTCTTCTTGCTGACATTATTCGACAATATCTTCAATCCTATAATTAAAAGTATTCGAACGATTTAGAATTTCTTTTTGGTTATTCGACCAAAGCGGTTGCTGATGGCTTTCTTTTACTAAATCAAAAATATCTTTATTTAATCGATTAGCTATATATTGATCAAAATCTTTATATTTTTCCTGATAGGTTCCATTTTCGGGGATTGAGGTATTGCCGTATATCCCATACTCGTGATAGATAGAGGGAATTAACGGACCGTAGTCCCAAGTCTTAAAAGGAAGATCATACATTTCCTTCACAAAGGAAAGCCCATCTTCACCTGGGTGATCATCTAAATAGTCTTTAATGGCGAAATACATCACTTTTTGAAGTTGTAAATTTGAGCAAGAAAGATTTCTTTGATCCGCAACAGCTAGGATGTGTTTAGCAAATTCGTGCATTCCCATAATTTAATTCCTCCGATCATTTGTTCTTTTTTACATAATGCCATTGTTTCCTTAAAATTACATCTAGTTTTGATTTTCTTAAATGTTTTTCTGGTCGATCTTACTAGTAAATAATGTTGAATGAGATGGATAAGAAATGGACGATAATTTGGAACTTTTATTTGCAGCATCAAGATATCGTCCAAAAACTTGTAGTAAGCGATGGAAAATCACCGCAAGAAATTGATTTGTTTAATTAAACGAAAAGTCGGAATTTTTCCTTAGCATTTAGTGATTCGACCGATCACCAACAATATTCCGCCGAAAACAATCGAGATTAATGCAATAACCATAAATGTTATGAATAGCTCTAACAGTGTCACATTACTATATTCAGTTAAGCTAGCAACGATTTTTTTTAAAATCAATATACTAAAACTTTTACCGACAGCAAAACCAAACCAAGCAAAACCGAGTCTTAAAGTTGTAGATCTAGCTGGTGGTAGGATCGCAACATTGTCAATTAGAGTCATCGTTAGCAAAATTTCACAAAAAACGATCACAATTAGACCGATAGCTAAAATCGAAGTTAACTTAAAGTAGATGCCAACCAAGGGAAAAATTCCCATCATTATTGCGCAAGTTCCTGCTAATTTGGTGCCATATTTGCGTTTGATTTCTGGATATAGAATCACAGCTGCGATCAAGGCGATTATCGAAAAAGTAGGCAAAAATGCGAAAATACTGGAGCTTTCAATGATTGCGATAATCCCCAGCGTTTGAAGGGAATTTATTGAGTAAGAAAAACCTTTAGTAACCAGCCCCAAAAGAAAGAAAACTGGAATTGATAATAAAGATACTTTGAAAATAAAATCATTTCGGGGATTCTTGAGGATGTCTTTAAATTCACTAGCTAGGCTTTTTTTTGGGACCCATGACATGAATAGAATACAAATGAAAAAGTCAAAATAATGAGAGCGATAATAACGTGGTTGAACATCGTAGTTATTATGGATGCCCCCAGATAACCAAGTATTTGTAACCCTAGAATTTTTTCAGCTGTTTTTGGGGAGAATAATTCAAACGGATAGGCTAAGGTGATCGGAGTTAAGAGTCCGATTGCTAGATACGATGTCAATTTCGCTAGAAAGATTGCGCTGCTGCTGCCAGCGATAATGACTAAGTGACCAACCGCCAGTAAGACTAGGGCTGCTAAAGCCAAATTTTTCTTCCCCGTAGTTTTTTCTAAGAATCCTGCTGCAATCAACGCAACAAAACTTACAATTAATGGAATTAATCTCATATCCATACTAACTTCAGGCCATTGAGTGTTATTTATTGTCAGTGTAGTTATTACCGCCAATCCTACAAGCATACCAGTAACTTTTTGATTATTTTGAATCATAAAATGTTTCTCCCTCTTTATGTCATAATGTTATAGAATAAGTTACATGAATACAACTTTTTTATTTAAAATCTGAGATGAAAATTAAACCGTTTGATTGTGTATCGAAAGAACACTATGATTTGTTGTTAAGCGCTGATCCCGATCGCCGCATGGTTGATAGCTATTTAGCGCGCGCAGAAAAATTCGAAGCAGTGATTGACGACCAGCTGGTAGGATTAATCGTTTTGATTGATACGCATCCGAGGACGCTTGAAATCGTTAATCTGGCTGTCAAAGAAGCATTTCAAAATCAAGGAATTGCTCAAAGGTTGTTAGAGTTCGCGGAGACTTGGGCGAAAGACCAACAAGTGCGGACTTTAGAGATTGCAACGGGGACGACAAGTTTTGCTCAATTGTACTTGTATCAAAAAATGGGGATTCGGGTGATTAGTGTCGAGCGTGATTTCTTCACCCGCAACTATCAAGCCCCCATTATCGAAAATAAATTATTGTTAAAAGATTTGTTGCGTTTAAATAAGAGAATTTTTGGATAAAAAAAAGAGCCCAGCAAGCAAATCTGGACTCTTTAAAATATAAGGTTTCGTAAGGAATCTCATGAATCGCTTACAATTATAACACAGATTGAGATAACTTCAATGCGATATTATCAGAAAGTTAAGCTTAAAGGATAGTTATCGCTCAGCATCGTCATGATGACTTATATCAAGGAAGACAAATGTTCTTCCAAGTTATTGATTTTATCAATGAAGTTAGAAATTTGGTCCATTTGTTTATTGAGTTATTTCATCCAGAGGCTTCAAGATCTTCATTCGTACGGCTTGATGATATCAACGCAACTTTGGACTTAAAAAGGTAATTGTTTGCTTCATTGTAAAGCATTTTTTAATCTTCAGTAATCACTAGCAATTTGGATTTTATTTGGTGGCAAAAATTATAATCAGAGATCTGACTTTAATTAACAGATATAGCGTCCTATCCAACGTGATTAAAATTGAGCTGATCACGCCACTTTGGAAGATCAGATTCGAGGTGCTCAACAAGATAAAGATCATTAATTTGATCGCTTGCTTGTTCAAGGATTCGCGCACCCTCTTTTAAGTCGTCTTGAGCCAACTTATCTTTCTTATTGATAATCTCAATTAAGATCATTGTCTTAATGAAAGAAGTGTAATTTTGCCGCGTGCTATAATGAGTAATCAAGCTGGAATTCCAATGGTCGATCGCCCATTTGGTCTTATAATTAGCGGCGACGTAAACAAAAATTGCTTCGTTCAGGTATTGGGCGCGGATCATTTTTGGAGCGAAATTGAGAAACGGAATTAAAGCGTCCAAATATTGCAAGAGGTCATAGTTGGCGTTCTCTCGAAAAATCATGTGCTCCAAATAGGTAACCTTGAGCCAATCCTGGTACATAACAAATGGGTTGCGATGATCAGCATTTTCGTTTTGACGAAAGAGATCTTCTGAATATTTGACTATCGGCACGTTGTTGACAGCAAGATAAACAGCAACAAGGCTCACATAGTAGCCAAAAAGAGCGTCGGGGCCTTTCTTGATATAGGAGATATTCTTCGTGTCAGTAGGATTACCAAACCAGGTAATTGGAATGATATTCAAAAAATTATAAAAGAAAAAGAAAATGAATAATAAATTGTCGACCCGAAATAAGACGTTTGGGACTGGGACCAGCAATAAGATTAAGATTGAAATTATTAAAAAGATTAAGTCTAAGATAATCCCGCCAAAGAAATATGGACGAAATTTCATTTTAGGAGTAAATTTGGACGGGACGACATTGCTGGAGGTATCGAAAAATGATCGGTGAAAATAAAATTTAAGCTTTTTGTTTTTGCGCAGCAAAGTAAACCACATAAAATTTAATGAAACAAATTGATAACCTGAAAAACGTGCAAAAATTATCTTTCCCGTTTCATGTAAAAGTTGGGCAAGATAAATAATGATAATCAGTGAGATCAGGTATTCAAAAAAGAAAAGAAACCATTGTAGTATAAAATTCATTTTTTCCACTCTTTAATTAGTTAATATCAAGTTACAACAAAATCCTTAGGAAATGAAAAGAAATTTCGATAAAATAAAAGTAAAGGTTTGAAAAATGTTAAATCCAGTGCAGTTTTTGAAGAAAAGTTGGTTCGGTCTCGTCAGCATTTTGTTGGGACTATTTGTTTTTATATTTGTTCACCGAGTCGGGGATCTCGATTTATACACCGGGATCTGGTGTCTAGCTCGGGCAATTTTTTTGGTTGCCGCTTGGCGAAAAAGACACAATCTTGCGGCTTTAGTTGTCGGAGCAATAGACCTTTTAATTGCGGTCCCTTTGACCTTGCAATTGTTTGATGCAGTTATTCCGATGGTCTATCTAATCGTCAGCGTTTTTATTTTAAACGCGATCGAGGCATTTAATGTTTATTTTGATCAGAGCCGCAATCGGCCAATCTTGTTAATTCTCATAATCATTCTAGTAGTTGTATCCTTAATTTTGATTTTATATCCTTGGTTTGTCAAACAGACCTGGATTTGGCTCTTTGCTGCTTTTTGGTTGATTTTTGGAGCAGTTGGAGTATTAGTCAATAATCTTTAAAAGATCTCTTAAATTAGCAATTTTGATTCCGCGTTTTTCTAGACGAGCTGTGAAATGATCCAAAACATATTCTTCTTCGGGATTAGTTGGATGTAATTCGAGGTCAAGCGTAGCAGAATTTAAAAGGGCAAAAGTGATAAAACCAGTAACTTTGGTTTGCATTTGGTTTTCTTTTAGCTCACGGGCTTTAATTTTGAAAAAAACTTCAATTGAGCGGTCATCAGTACCACTGGCATAGCACGTTAAAGTATAAATACTGTTTGGCAGGATCGGTTTAATAAAGTTCACCTCATCAAGCGAAACAGTTGCGATTGGTTCTTTGGTGACCAGATTGGCAGAAATTGCTGCGGTTCGGTCAATTAATGAGAGGATCTCTCCGCCGAACATTGTGTTGTGCCCGTTGAGCTGATTGGGCATTACATGATTGGTAGTAATAGTAATCGTATCAGAAATTTTGATTTGTTTAGACAAAGTTTAGGAGTCCTTTTTGAAAAAATTATTAAAAAAAATTGAATCAAATCATTGGTGGCGAAGTTTTGCCTCATTATTGGCGATCGTCTTCTTAATGATCTGTTATAACTGGCAGGGAGTTCTGTTAAACAAGGCCATAAAATTAAAGCAATTAGAAGACGAAACTTCCTATGATCAACAGATCATGCTGGAAACTTTTTATATCTTGGCTTTTGTGATTATCATCCTGCTAGGAATTATTTTATATGTTAAATTGACTCAAAAAAAGGTTTTTGAGCGAATTAGTTGGCAGAAATTGAAAATTGTCTTACTGATGTTTGCTACAAGCGTTGTGATTCAGGTGCTTCTTAATTTGTTGGATCAAGTTATTAACGGTCAGGCTCAAACTGCTAATAATCGGCAAATTGAAGAAATAGCTAGTCTGCGCCCAGATTTTGCAGTCGTCCTGATTGGTAGCGCGATCTTACTTTCTCCAATTTTTGAAGAAATAATTTATCGCGGTCTCTTCATCGACGGAATCTTTAAAGAGCATCGAATGGTAGGGACAATTGTGCAGGCAGTCGTGTTTGGAGCGTCGCATTCCACTGATAATATCATCCAATTTTTAATCTTTTTTGTTACAGGGTTATTTCTGGGTCTGATTTATTGGAAAACGAAAAAGCTGCAATACTCAATGCTTGGACATTTCACACAAAATTTAATTGCAGGTGCGATGATGGTTTATGATTTGATTTCTTAGCTATAGTTGACAAGATATTTCATAAATGCTAGTATAATCCACTGTAGATTACAAATTGAAAGGTGGTGGTAAATAATGACAACAGACTCTGCTGGACCTTCGTCAGATTGTGGAGTGAGGTCGCCCAATTATTTATCCACTGTCTTTGACGATTTTAAAGTGATTAAATGGTACGGCACCTCTATTTAGACAATTAGCCTAATAGAGGGACGCGGGAACGCGTACCGAAAAGGCATCGGCTTAGTGTTGCTTCCCGAGGACTAGTGAGCGGGAGCTCAATAGTTCTGATTTTAATTCGAAAAGATACTAGACGAGTGCGGCTGGCTTTTTGGTCGCTCTTTTTTTTTGGAAAAAAGATAATGAACCAAATTAAGATTATTTTTTGTAAGAAAACCATAATAAGAAATCGATTACAATAACAAAATTTGTACTAATTTTAATTTTATTGGTAAATATATGATAAAATTCAAGCTAGAACGAAGGGATTAAGGAATTAGATGAAAAGAAGAGAAGATATCAGAAATATTGCAATTATTGCCCACGTTGATCATGGTAAGACCACGTTGGTAAATGAATTATTGAAACAATCAGATACATTAAATGGTCATACTGATCTGCAGGATCGTGCAATGGATAGTAATCCAATCGAGCGTGAAAGAGGAATTACCATTCTTTCAAAAATTACTGCAGTGAAATATGGTGAGACCCAAATTAATATTTTGGATACCCCAGGTCATGCTGACTTCGGTGGTGAAGTAGAACGAATCATGAAAATGGTTGATGGAGTTTTACTTGTTGTCGATGCTTTTGAAGGCACGATGCCACAAACTCGTTTTGTATTGATGAAAGCTTTAGAACAAAATTTAACTCCTGTTGTAGTAATTAACAAAGTTGACCGCCCAGGAGCTCGTCCTGACGAAGTTGTTGATGAAGTTTTGGAACTATTTATCGAATTAGGAGCTAACGAAGATCAGCTTGATTTTCCAGTTGTCTATGCAAGTGCAATTAATGGGACTTCTAGTTATGAAGCAGAACCAGACAAGCAAGAACATACGATGAAGCCGATTTTTGATACGGTTGTTAAAACAATTCCAGCTCCTGTTGATAACAGTGATGAACCATTACAATTTCAGGTTGCGATGCTTGAATATAATGATTTCGTTGGACGAATCGGAATTGGTCGAGTTTTCCGTGGAAAAGTTAAAATTGGTGACGAGGTTGCTTTAACTAAGCTTGATGGCAGTGTGAAAAACTATCGGGTTACTAAATTGTTTGGTTTTTTCGGCTTAAATCGTCAAGATATTCAAGAAGCTCAAGCAGGTGACTTGATTGGAGTATCTGGATTTGATGATATTTTCATTGGCGAGACGATCACTCCAACTGATGCAATCGAACCATTACCACTTTTAAGAATTGATGAGCCGACGCTTCAAATGATGTTTCTTGCAAATGATTCGCCTTTTGCTGGTCGTGAAGGAACTCAAGTCACACCTAGTAAGCTTGAAGATCGTTTGATGGCTCAACAGCGTACAGATGTATCATTGAAGGTTGAAGAAACAGATCAGCCTGGAGCTTGGTTGGTATCTGGTCGTGGAGAATTGCATTTATCGATCTTAGTTGAAGAGATGCGCCGGGAAGGCTTTGAACTCCAACTATCTCGCCCACAAGTTATTTATCGAGAAATTGATGGTCAGTTACAAGAACCTTTTGAATCAGTGCAAGTTGATATTCCAGATGAATACACAGGAACAGTCATCGATGCAATGGCTAAACGCAAAGGCGAGATGATTGATATGATCAATGAAGGTAATGGTCAAACTCGAATCATGTTTAAAGTTCCTTCAAGAGGATTGATCGGATTCCCAACTCAGTTTATGTCTGATACTGGTGGTTATGGTATTTTAAACCATAGCTTTGAAGAATATGCTCCAGTTATTAAAAATTGGGAACCTGGGCGTAAAACTGGCGCTTTGGTTTCAATCAACCAAGGTTCAGCAACAACTTATAGCCTACAGAGTGTTGAAGGACGCGGAACTTTATTCATTGATGCTGGAGTTGAAGTTTATGAAGGAATGATCGTTGGTGAAAGCAGCCGTGATCGTGATATTTCTGTGACTGTTACTAAAGGAAAGAATTTAACTAATACTCGTGCATCAGGTAAAGATCATGCAGCAGCAATTAAGACTCCTCGCAAGTTATCGTTAGAAGAGTCAATTGAATTCTTAAATGATAGTGAATATTGTGAAGTTACTCCGACAAGTGTTCGCTTACGTAAAAAGATTTTAGATACAAATTCGCGTGAAAAGGCAGAGAAGCGCCGTCGTTCCTCAATAACCGGTTAATATGTTAAATAGCACAAAATGAAAAACCAGGAAAAAAAATTTAAATATGATCGCTGGCTGTTGTATCCGTATTTGTTTTTAAGCGTGATCGGCATTTTAATGGTTTATTCGGCCAGTGCTAATATTACTCAAAGCAGTGTATCGTCAATGAGTCCGCTCAATTATTTGATCCGTCAATCCGGATATTTTTTGATCGGGCTTTTTCTTGTTTATTTGTTTGCTCATTTAAGGTTTGATTTCTTGCGTCAAGGTAAGGTGACTAATAGTTTTTTCCTAATCGTAGTTATGATGCTCATTTTCCTTTTGTTTCACGGTAAAGCAGTTAACGGTGCGTCAGCGTGGATTTCATTAGGCCCAATAAATATTCAACCTAGCGAATTTGCCAAACTAGCGATCACTTTATATTTGGCACGGATTCTTGCTAAAAGAGAAGAAAAGATGAAACCAAGCTGGCGAAATCTTGCTCCGTATTTCAAATCAATCTTTGGACCGCTTTGTTTAGTTGGTCTGGTTTGTATTATTGTATTCTTTCAACCAGACACTGGGGGATTTCTCTCGCTTGCGTTAATTACAATTATGATCGTGGCAATCAGTGGAATTCCATGGGTTATCGGAGTTTCGACCGTGGTTTTCTTATTCTTATTAGCAGGTGGGGCAATTTATGGAATCCTGGATCTTTACAATAAACACATTCTTTCTAAATTACCCTACCAGATTTTGAGAGTAATCGCTTTTGCTGATCCGTGGAAAAACAGCAGTTCTTCAGGAGTCCAGTTGACTAATTCTTATTTTGCTATTAATAATGGTGGTTGGTTTGGCGTTGGGATCGGTAACAGTATTCAAAAGCATGGGTATTTACCGGAGCAAAATACAGATTTTATCTTATCAATTGTGGCAGAAGAACTTGGCATCATGACAGTGATTTTAATTTTGATTGCAATTTTTATGATCATTGTGCGAGCGATGATTTTAGCGATTCGTAGTCGCAATAATTATTATTCAATGATTAGTATTGGTGTTGCGACAACATTCTTTATCCAAACGGTTTTTAATGTTGGCGGTGTGACAGGTCTGCTGCCGATTACAGGAGTGACTTTACCCTTTATTAGTTATGGTGGATCAAGTGTAATGTTGTTATCCATTGAATTGGGGCTATTATTTCATATTTCTAATTTAGATCGAATTCGTAGAATTGAAGCAAAGGTGGCAATTGATGATAAAAAGAACTAAAATGATTGTTTATACTGACAACCTTCGAAATTTAAGGGCGTTGAGGCCAATCGCTCATTTGCAGTATTATTCGAAAATTTTTCATTATGCGATATTTTATGTGAATGAGTCGGATGCTTTGCGGATAAAAGAGAGATTAGAGAAAAGCCGCAAAATAACAAAAGTGGAAATTGCTCCTTATCTTGGAGGCTTTGAAGGAATTAGTCAGGCCGACTCATGTTAAGAATTATTGGAGGAGATTATTCAGGGATTAAACTTGTTGCTCCAAAGGGTGACAACACTCGTCCGACAACAGATGCAGTACGGGAAGCCATCTTCAATTTATTACAGACTTATACGTTTGTCGGGCCAGTTCTTGATCTTTATGCGGGTTCAGGAGCTTTGGGCATCGAAGCTTTTTCACGCTATGAGCAGCCAACTTATCTAGTTGATCGATCCTACGAGGCAGTTCAAGCAGTGAAGGCTAATTTAGTCAAATTGCATCATGATGAAATGTTTCACGTGATAAAATCTGATGCAAAAAAAGCGTTGCTAAAATTTCAAAATCAGGATTTGCAGTTTTCTTTGATTTTTTTAGATCCGCCGTATCGTTATCAGAATCAAAATGATGATGTGGTGCAAATTGTGGAGTTGGGGTTAACCAAACCTGGCACGGTGTTTGTTAGTCAAGGTGATCTGGACCTGACGGAAAACAATTTTGCTTCGGTTGAGTTGTTAAAATTTAAAAAGTATGGAAAGACCCTTATTTATATATATCGAGTGAGAGATTAATGAAAAAAGTAGCATTATTCCCTGGGAGTTTTGATCCTTTTACAAACGGACATTTACAGACATTAAAAGACGCGTATCCACTTTTTGATCAAATTTACGTTGCTGTAGTGACTAATACGCAGAAGACAGGTTTGTTCTCATATATAGAGAAAAAACAGATGATAGAAGAAAGTACGGCTGGACTTGAGCGAGTTAGCGTCATTGAGCAGCCTGGCCAACTGACTGTTGAGGTTGCTAAGAAATTAAACGCAAAATTCCTAATTCGGGGGATTCGCAATGAAGCAGATTTTCAATACGAAGCAGATATTTCTAATATGAATCATCGTTTGGATCCGACAATTGAGACGGTTTTCTTTATTCCGCCAAAACATTTTACCTATATTTCATCGACGATGATCCGGGAAGTTGCATCTTTAGGCGGAGATGTATCAAGCATGGTACCAGATCCGGTAGTACAGAAGTTAAAGGAAAAGTTTTATCTTGATAAATAACGATTCAAAAAAAGAAGAGAAACGAAATTTTTGGCGTAATTTAAGAGTTGCGGCCTTTATTATCATCTTAGTATTTTTACTAGTGCCAATTCAAATTCCGACTCAATACTATATTGAGGGATTAGGGGATGCTAAGTCGCTTAAATCGGTCATCACAGTTGATGGTAATAGTGATAAGCAAGAAGGGGCGCTGATGTATACTGACGTTGGTATTAGAGGGCCAGTAAATCTTTTGATGTTGGGAGAATCGCTACTTGATCCTCACTCGACGATTATTGATCGGGAGTCAGTGATGGGAGATCAGACGAGCGAAGAATATAACAACCTTCAGCAATACTATATGCAAAATGCAGAAAACACCGCAATTTCCACAGCTTTTAAGAAAGCGGGAGAAAAGGTGCATACTAAATACTTAGGCGTCTACGTCATGAGTATTGACCCAGACTCCCAGTTTAAGAATAAGCTTAAAATTGGTGACACTATTATTAAAGTCGATGATCAAAAAGTTAGTACGAGTGACAATTTTAGAAGTTACCTTGATAAGAAGAAAAAAGGCCAAAAGGTTACAATTCAAGTCAAAAGAAATAATAAGAGCATCTCGGTTACGGGTGGGTTGATTAAGCTTACAAAACATCGAGCTGGCGTAGGAATTGTGCCGATTGATCATACCAAGGTGGTTACTGACAAAAAGGTCAATTTCGATATGGGTGATGTTGGTGGTCCATCGGCGGGGTTAATGTTTACGCTGGAGCTTTACACTATTTTGTCTAAGAAGAATCTGCGTCACGGCGAGAAGATCGCGGGAACCGGAACAATTGAAGAGGATGGAACCGTAGGAGCGATTGGGGGGATCGATAAAAAGATTGTAAGTGCAGATCGTGCGGGAGCGAAGTATTTTATTGCCCCGGATGATACGCTTTCCAAAGAATTGAAGCGAGATAATCCCCATTACGTGAACAATTACCACACAGCCTTGGACGCTAAGAAAAAATTTAAGTTGAAAATTAAGATTATTCCAGTGAAAACTTTTGACGATGCTGTCAAAGCTTTGGAAAAATTGTAGTTAGAAACGTTTTAGGCCAACCATGTTGATGATTAAGTTTTAAACCAGCCAGCTCTAAATAAGGTATGCGGCAAGCTTTCTAACAACTTGATCTAAAAACGAGCAGCTTATCGCTGCCCGCAATTCTTATCTCAACTTTTCAATCTCCGAAATACTCAAGTCCGTAATCTCGCTGATGTCCTCCAGGTCGTAGCCTTTCGCCAGCATCTTGCGGGCCTTCTCTCGCATTCGCTCCTTAAACTTCCTGCGGTCCCCCGCCTGAGTCTCCGCTCGCGTATTCAACTTAACGCGTGCTATAAAAGTATCAGAATCCGCACGCCTTTTCTCTATGTCGATTAACAGTGCTCGCTCCTCCTTCTTTAAGTTCACATACTCGGAAACTTTCTGCGCATCCACCGCTAGAAAATACAAAGACCAATCTCTTAACAACTCACTTAACGTGTCCAGTGGCTTGTGTAATTCCAAAAATATGATCATCGAGTCTTCTTGTCCCCGAGAGTCCAACAACTTCTCTCCCGTCTCATCACACCGATACCTAAACGTGTGAATCGGCAGATCATCGTCAAAATAATTCTCATACAAAATTATGATCTGATACACTGGTCTCAAAGAACTGTACTTGTCCTTTTCAATCGTGATGTTTTTCTTCGACGAGTAGTTGTCAGCTTTAGTCTGGCGAAATCAAGTTCGCTTGTGAGCATTCTCCTTCCTCACTTAAATCCCGCCAATCTATAAATTACGCAGAAATCTCATTTTTATTAAAAAAACATTGGCCTATTTGGAGATTAGTGTTTGGTCATATTTACGAATAAAAGGCCAATAGAACAGAGTTGATAAGATGATAATGATTAATTGCCAAAGTGCAGTGCGCCATCCTCCGATGATGAACCCCGAAATAATTGGCGGAGTGGTCCAAGGAGCTAGCACTCCTGAGAATAAAGGTAAAATTCCAGCTTGCATTAATAAATAGCTAGCAGCACCTACTAGTACGGGGAAAAGCATGAACGGAACTGCTAAATATAAGTTCATAACAACTGGGACTCCAAAAATAATTGGCTCCGAAATATTAAAAATATTGGGAAGAAGTGATAATTTTCCCAGCTCTCTTAACATAGGAGCTTTGGCAAAGAAGGCATTATAGATAACAATTCCAACAATAATTCCTCCGCCAGTCATACATAAATAGTTACTCCAGAATTGTTGAGAAAAAATGTGACCACCGTTTTCTAAAGTTAATTTGCGACCTGAATCCAAAATAGCCTGATTAGCTGCTAGATTTGATTGAAGAATCGGAGTAAGAATTGCACCACAAATAGCTCCACCATGAATGCCGCACCACCAAAATAGCGACATCGCAAAAGCCATAATAATTACTCCCCCAAGTGAATCGGTTACC
This sequence comes from Xylocopilactobacillus apicola, assembly GCF_033095985.1. NCBI lineage: Bacteria > Bacillati > Bacillota > Bacilli > Lactobacillales > Lactobacillaceae > Xylocopilactobacillus > Xylocopilactobacillus apicola. The sequence goes on along the minus strand of NZ_AP026802.1, from coordinate 1,906,712 downwards.
CCTTGGAGCGGAACTTGAACGGTAGAATAGATTACTTCAGAAAAATTACTTTTTATCAAAAATTTAAATGTGGCAAAAACTGCGCCAGCACAAATCAAAACCGCACTAGTAGGAATTAAGGCACTAAATGAGTTGGCAACAGCTGGTGGGACTCCTTCTGGCATTTTGATTCGCCAATTTTTCTTAAGACAGAAGCTATAAATCCAACCGCTAGCTAATCCGATTAAAATAGCACAAATCATTCCTTTACCTGAAGTCCAATCTTTTGAAATAATATTTGGAATTATTTCGCCGCTTTGGGCTTTCACTTGGTAAGGTAAGAGGAGGATAAAAGCTCCTAGGGCGGATAAACTGCCAGGAATCGCTAACTCAATTCCTTCATTTTTGATGTATACGTAACTAATCCCTATTACTGCAAATATTGACATTAAATTAAAAGAGGATTGATAAACTTGGTTAAATACATCGGCCCAGCCGCTTTGTTTAATAACTTTTGCTACTATGGGAATGGGAATATTAGCAAATAATAGGAAAATTGAACCAACAATTAAGAATGGAAGACCGTACATCATTCCATCTTTAAGTGCTTTGATTGGACGAGTGTTTGAGAATTTTATTGCATTTGGTACAACCTTTTTATTAATAAAATCATTCATTTGTGAGACCTACCTTATCTTTTAAACAAGCTCCGTTTGTCCTAATTACATTTTGATACCAGTTGAAAGATGATTTAGGGATAAAACCTGATTTTCCTTGCCTAACTTTGGTAATGTCGACGTAAATAAATCCATATCTTTTTTCGATTTCACCAGTTGAGGCACTAATCAGATCAATTGCGGACCATGGGGTATAGCCAAGGACTTTAACGCCGTCTAATTCAATTGATTTCATCATTTCGACCACGTGGTTTTCTAAGTATTTAATTCGATAATCGTCATTAATTTTATTGTCTTCCAATTTATCAAAAGCCCCAAAGCCGTTCTCGACAATAAACAGCGGCTTGTTATACCTTTGGGATACGAGATTTAAGATGTATCTAAGTCCGACCGGATCAATGGCCCAACCCCAATCGCTTTTGGGAACATAAGGATTCGGTAGTTCCAAAAAATCACCATCTTGATCGGCTTGAGCGGTTGTTGATTTATAATAACTAAATCCAATGAAGTCAACGGCTCCACCCTTAATTATCAATAGATCCTCGTCAGTTAGATCAAGCTGAATTTTATCTCTTTGCCAAATTTTATTGACAGCGGCGGGATAAGTTCCCCGAACTTGTACGTCACTGAAGAAGAATCTTCGATCCATTGCTTTAACACTTGCCATCAGATCTTCTGGTTGGCAGCTATGAGGATAGATGGGACCAAAATGTAGCATGCATCCGATTTGGAGTTCGGGGTCGATTTGTTTAGCAGCTTTGACTGCCAACGCGCTGGCCACAAATTGATAATGGCAAATTTGATACATTGTTTGTTCGATATTTTCCCCGTCCTGATATAAGACGCCAGCGCCAGTCCAAGCATTAAAGGGATTATCGGTATCAATTAAATTGTTGATTTCGTTGAAAGTCATCCAATACTTCACTTTGCCTGCGTAGCGTTTAAAACAAACTTTAGCAAAATTCATAAAAAAGGTGATCATTTCTCGGTTGCGCCAGCCGCCGTACTTTGTGCTCAGATAAAAGGGCATTTCAAAATGGTTAAGTGTAACAACCGGTTGAATTCCGTATTTTAGTAATTCATCAAATAAATTGTCATAAAATTTTAATCCGGCTTCGTTTGGCTCCTTTTCATCACCTTTTGGAAAAATTCGCGTCCAAGCGATGCTCATGCGAAAACATTTAAAATGCATTTGCGCCATCAATTTAATGATTTCCTTGTAATTATGGTAAAAATCGATTGCGAAATGGTTGGGATATTCTTCCCCAGCTCGGACGCCATCGGTAATTTGGCGTGGCTGAGATACGCTGCCCTTGGTCATTACATCGGCGACGCTGATCCCTTTACCGTCAACATTCCAAGCGCCTTCCATTTGATTGGCTGCGGTTGCGCCGCCCCAAAGAAAATTTTTGTTTAACAAATTAATTACCTTCCTTTGTTTCATCAACTGCCTCAGAAGTTTTCTTAACGCGCGCATATTTATCCAGCATTTTGATTGAGATCAAGACATCAAACAAATACTGAAGCGATGAAATATATACCATATTACTAAGTTCAATTGTGTTTTTTGTCGTCATAATGATAATTGTTTCGTTGCAGATTGAAGCAATTTGACGTTTAAGACTATCGCAGACGGCAATTGTTTGATAGTTTTCTTGCGCTAATTTGCTAGCAATTTTAAACATATGATGATTGTTGCCCGTGTGCGTTAAGATGAACGCCAAAATGGGGTCCTCAGAGTCAGTGAAGCGTTTTGAATTCATTAAATTCAATGAATTATACGCATTTGCTTCGACCCCGATTTCTTGAAAGTTAAGACAAAACAATTGAGCTAGTTCGTAATTAATGCCATCGCCATAGATTTCAATGCGTTTAGCTTTTTTGAGCATTTGAGAAATTTTTTTTAATTTAGTTTGATCGAAAATGTTTTTGGTAAAACCAATGGATCTGTGATAAACCTGCTCCACTTTGTTCAAAACCTCGATTTCAGTTTCGCTGCCCGTAAATGGTTTCACATTAAGGTCAGTACTTAACTCAATAATTGTAGGAATTTCAGAGGCAAACACGTATTTGAATTTGGAATATCCACTAAACCCAGCTTTTTGACATAATCTGACGATCGTTGATGAACTTGTATAACTGGCAATGGCCAGCTCTTTGAGGTTCATTGTCAAAATTTTTTGTGGGTTAGTGATCATAAACGTCAAGACAGATTTTTCTTGTGCGGTAAGGTTATCGAGCACCTTTAGTTTGTCCAGTAACATTTTCTCCTCCCGGCCGAAAAAATATCAATTGATACTTCAAATATAGATGATAAGCGGTTACACTTCAATCGATTTAGTTATTTTGGCGCAGTTAGTCAAAATAGGACCGGAAAGTGAAGAATTTTGAAATGTTAATCCAATTTTATTTTTTAATTCTTTTCTTTGATCATAAAACTTTGTCTAAGTATTCCAACTATGTTAAAGTTAAAAATATAAATTGTTCTGTATGAATCAAAAGACAAGCTTATAAGGGTATCAGGTACCACTAAAAATATAGAAGAATGGATAACCCTGAAACATTTTGTGATTTTACAGTTGTTGGGGGAACTTGATTAACTGTATAAAAATCAAGAAGATTAGCAACGAGAGAAGAAATAATTTAAAAATACAAAAAAGAGAATAAGATTGTTCTAATACTTGATCGGATATTTAAATTTGTATAAAAATATTTAAAATTTCTAATGATGAATTTTGCAGAAAAGTAGTTCATTTGATATGAAATATTTCAACATTTACGATTGATTATTTATGTCCAAGCTGCTAAGAATCGAACGTCCTCGATTGATCTTAATCACATTTACGAGACATGTGGAAAATTCGCTAAATGATTCCCGCAAAAAAGGTGGCTGATTTTGAAGATTTGGAATCAAGTCAAACTGATTGAATCAGACAATAATTTATCTTCGGTAACGGCAGAATGTTGACAAAAACAATTCGTTTTCTGGATTGAAGGGAGATCAATTAAAACGACGATGCGGATAAAATTTCCAAGAGAGGAATAGAATATAAAAGAAGAAATTCTAACGATTTATGAACAATTTTCTATTGATAATTTAGATTGTTTTTTTGATAACCTCATAGGTTATGTTAATAAGTATGAATTTGAATTTTCCAAATATACTTCTTCGGAATATTTAAATGAAGTAAAAAAGTTTAATTCTAAAGATTATATTTTAGGTCATTCGGACGATATTTTGAGTCAGGAATTACATTTTTTATAAATCAGATCTTGAGAGGCATGGATGAAGAAGAAATTTCAAAACAAGTTTCTTCTCTTATTTGGGACTTAAGCGCCTATATGACAAATGAAATTTGTCCCAATTGCCTTGATAGTAACTTACGTTTAACTTTAGAGGCAGGCAAAGAAAGACCAATTATTAAATTCTGTGACGAATGCTTATATACGGGTGTTAATGATAAGTATACTAAGATTTCAGGAGATTTAGTTCCGGCGACCAAAAAAATAGTCGAATCGTATTTAAAATTTAAATTAAGATTGCAGAGACGGTAGCTACTCTAAATTAAGGCATTTGAAAGGTTATTTCGAAATGGTAAGAGGGTACATCTAATAAAGAAAACAATTGATGGTGGCAGATTAATTAAAAATTACCGCCTGGAAGTTGAAGCCAAAATAAAGGAAGTGAAAAAATGAAATCAAATTATTTAAATTATCTATTTAAAAAAATATGGGTAAATAGGTGTAACAAGTTGAAAAATTTAGAAATTATAAAAAAGGCAAACGATGTTGCTGATGAGTACCAAATTTATGTAAACGGAGTTCTAGATGTTGATAGAACGAGTCAACTTAATTCGTTAATTGCTCAAAAACAGCAACAACAGGTTGCTTATCAGACTATTACTTTTGATAATTTTTTAGAAAATTTTTCTTTATATAATGAACTTTTTAATTTAACTTTTGAAGAAGATTGGTTATCGAATACAATTATAGATCGGGCAACGTTGTTATCCTGGCTCGAAATTTCACGGATTTCTTCAAGCCGTTTGATAAAAATAATTAGAGAAGTTAAAGCTGGAAACAAACTTCTATTTGGATTAAATCTGACCAATGACGAGTACCAAATTTTGCACCGAGCAAAATATTTTGCGGGCATTTTAAAATATTCTCGGATCGGTAAAGTTAAGTGGAGTTTTAATAAAGAAATTCCTAGGATTGGTACGATTGAATTTTCAGACAATGCTATGAAATATTTAGTAGAGGGTGTGCCGCCAAACGAAAAGGGAATTGTTATTACTGATAAGAAAGAAATCGATAGAATTGTGTCGTATTATTCGGGCTTCTTAATGTATAGCACTAGTTATTGGCTGGAATTACTTGCAAAAAAGAAGGGGGCAGGTGAAGAAGGGGTAGGTGTGTCATTTAAAGGTGATTTAGATGAATATGACATGTATCAACTTCCGAAGCTGTTAGATGATCATCACGTGTTGGCAGAATTGTATGCTCCCATAGTTGAGGTGGACGAAATTGCATACTTAGATTTTGAAACATTTTATGATTATGTAGCAAAGACAGTTCAGGATATTTTGGAAGAGGAACCTGAGCGCACGGAGCTGATCCCGCTACTAATGAACGTAAAGAAAAGCCTTGGCTTAGACAGTTAATGATTGAAATAAAATATAAAATATTCGATTCATTTAATGCAGGAAACAACGAGTTTAAAGGCGAGTACGGGTATTTTTTAATAGTTATAGACGACGAAACTTATGGTTACTACAGAGAAGACGTTGATTTAGATATTTTATCGACTAATATTTATAATTGGTTTGTTAATTTGTTGAAAGGTTTGTCATTGCTAGAGAGCAATAAAACTGTCTACATTAGCGATGTGGAAACACCTGAAACATGGATACGTCTTGCTCAAAATACTGAAAATATTCAAATTGGTGAAATAAATGCGGAAAAACCCGATGGCACTCTTGCAATAGAAACCGATATAGATGCCAAAGAAGCTACTGTTTGGACACGAATAATAAAGGCTAAATATTTTCGAGAAGAACTTTTTGTTAAAGTAAATAAATATTTAAAAGATTTAGAAATTTTAAATGGCAGAGATAATGACAAAATAAAGGAATTAAAATTTTTACTCAGTAAACTTTCAGAAGTATAGAAGTTTGCTCAAATAAACCATATTTGCAAACTCATTCAAGCGGGCCCCAATGATAAAAATCACAAAAATTAATTGGTTAGATAAAGAAGCGAAAGAAGCAGAAGTTACTTTGTTAGATGATTTTATATCTATAAATTGCTTCTTTAGCAATTGCAATTTAAAAGAAAAGAGTGTCTTTCGAAATGTTATTTATGGATTTGATGTTGATGATATTTTTCAAATTACCGATAATAGTTATAAAGCAGATAAAATAAGTGATGATTGGATGTACTGTATTCAAGGGCAACTCATAGACAAGTATAAATCTATCGTCAAAGTTGGTGAATTTGAAATAGACATTTCAGATGGGTTCATACCTAAAGATATAGAAAAAGGTGCCTATATTAAGGCGAAGATATCAAGATTTGATATATTGAGAATGATTGTAAACCAAGTTTGAAGCAATGTGGAGAATGTCATCAAAACAGGCTATTTGTGCTTATTAGTGATAAATGAGTAATTACGATTAATAAATTATCCATTGAAAACCCAGGCCTTTATATCGCCTGTTGTTAAAAAGCGGATCTAAATATGATTTAAAAGATGCCTTTGGCAAATCTCGTTTGGCTTACACCGAAGAGGGATTTATCAAAATTGTTGAAAAGTATAAAAATGAAGTTAGATATCTAAATTAGAAGGTTTTATTGTTTCTAAAAGCCTGCTTTGTGATTAAAAGATGTAAGAGGAATTCCAAAATGGAACAGGATAATATAAAACTTCGATATAAAGAAAATAAATTAAATATTTCTGATAAGACAATTCGTTTATCTAGTTGCATATTAGAAGCGATGTCAAACTTAAATCATGTTTTTGTGCTGCTTAAAGTTCAACCCGGAGAAGAGTTAACAAGGGACGTAATTTGCAACTTTTATTCTTTTAACAGATGTGGGGATTTAGAATGGCAAGTACAAAATTTTTCTCTCCAAAATTCCAATGGGTTCATTTATAGTCCGATTGTAGGAGTGGATTTGGATGAAGAGGATTATACGTCAATGATTTTATGGGCAGAAGGTTCGTTGCGGATCAGAGTGGCGGAGCGCTGGAACAGTGCGGGATTACAAAATGATATTAGGGTGGACAGGGAAAAACTTTGGTTTATATGATCCCGGGTCACAAAATTCGTTCATTTAAGCGTTTGAGGGTTAAATTAACAAATATTGACGGATTTTATTGATGAATAAGTCTTAATTTAGGAGCAATTGGATTGAGAAGAGAAATAGCCAAAGAATTAGAGTTAGCAATTCAATCGTTATTACCATTATTGTTAAAATACGGAGAGGGAAAAATCGATCATCAAGTTATACTTTTAAATGAAATAATCCAAATTATAAATTCTGATATGGAAGAAAATAAAAAAGACGATTTAATTAAGGATATGTCAAGAAGTATTTTTCCTGTAAGGGGTGGACTCACAGATTTTTATGTTTGGGATAGCGACGAGAGTATAAGAATAAAAATAAATCAATCAATAAGCGATTTGATAAATAAAATTTGGGATTTAATGAGGTGATTTTTGTTCAAAAGCATAAGGAGTAAAATGAGCGATAAAAAGTTGTTAAATAACTTTTGCCAAGAGTTAAATATGGGAAGCTTTTTGGCTTACTATCAATCATTGACTAAATTTGTGATAAATAATCCGGAAGAATTTAATGATGAAGTTAGAAGTGCGTGGGGTTTGGAAGAACTTATAAGTATCGATCCACGGAAATATTTAGTTGATCAACCCGACCTTTGTTTAAAAATGGAAGCAAAAAGGTTATCCGGAAAACATAAAAGCATCGATACTTTAGCAATGTCTATTAGAGATACTTTATGGGACAGGGTTACAATTTATTCAGGCAAAGATTGTCCAATAACTCCAGAAAACGAATTAAGGTTTATAAAGATTGTTTATGAAAATAATTCAGATAGAATTCTTCTAGAGTGTTCAGAATGCGGTTGGACGGAAGATATTCAGGGTAATCAGTATCAAGGCCCAATCGGAAAAGTATTTCCAGTGACAATCGACGAAGTAGAAAATACATATGATAACATACGCGGAAGTATAGACAAACGAAAAAAATAAAAGAAATTTATAGTATTGATGATTCATTTCCGATCATCGATGAAAAATACGATTCATGGCTAAAAGAACTGTTAAATAAAGGCAAAGATGAAGTGAGTGAAAATGACGTATACACAATGTTTACTCAACATGAATTACCATATTTAGCAATTGAGAAGGCTATCGAGTTTATTTCCCAAGATCCATTAGCAGGAGAAATGTATGATGGACAATTTTTGGATCAAATTTCTAATGAGCCTATTGATAAATTGAAATTATATAAACACGAATTACAAAAACTGTCAATTTATATTGATGATTCCGTGTGGGACTTTGATTTCGAAAGAGATCGTTTTATGAAAATATTCAACAAATTTATATCTAAAGTATTGGAAAAAATTTAGGTGTAGAAAGAATTTTCCGGAAAATAGTTTTCGTTTAATGGAAGTTAATAGTAAAAATTATGAAATTTTACATCGATTAAAATCAGCGCTTAAAGGTGGAAAGAAAATGAAATTATCAGAGCTAAAAAAATATAGTATAAACTATGATTGGAAAACAATTTATGTAGGCGTTGGCCAATTTTATTTCAATTTTGAAACCATCTCCGAGTATGCCGTTACACTGATGGAGGAAGGAAATGATGATTTTATTGCCGAATTAACTTGGAACATAGATTCAAGTAACGTCCAAGAATCATTGGAGAAAATCAAAATGAGGTATTTTCCAAAGTTTACAGAAAGTTCTGATGATTACAAATTTGAAGAAAGAAAGCTTAGGTATGTTTATCTTGAAGGACTTGACAGAAGTCTTAAAAACAAAGAGGAATTATTAGATAAAATTGCTGAATACTATGATAATCATAATTATCCTATCGAAATATCAAGTTTTATAAATTATATGCCGCAAGATATTCCAACTACCACGGATGATTTGATTAAAAATTTTCATGGGTTTTTGGATACTGAATATAAAATTTTAAAAGGAATTTGACGAAATAATTATGGAAAAAGGTTGAATCAATCGATGAAAAAGGAAGATTTAATAGAGTTACTATCTTCTATAATAGAAGAAGATGCAGTTATATCAAGGATTTATAATTTGTTTCACGTTTATTATAAATACGAAATTAAGCTTTTAGATGAAATAGTTAAATATGGTATTCAAAATGGATTCTTTGATGTCGAAGCTCCCGGTGATTCAGATAAATTGTTTACTGAGATTAAATGGAGTCAAAACAATATTTCTCAAGAAATCATTTTAAACGGTCATGAAGAGGTAATAAAAATGGTATTTGCGAAGAAACCAAAAATTCCTAAATTATTTACCTGTTTTTTAAGGAACAATTGTCTGGCGCTTCAAAAGGGAATTATGTATAAATTAATTTCAATCAATAATTTTGAATACACAAGACTGGTTAAACTTAAAAATCTGAATACGGCGAACGTAGAAACGTGTTTTGATGATTCGGCGATTACCAGTTCTGAGAATTTTGAATTTATGAAAATCAATGAAAAGTATAATTGCAAAATTTATTTATTTGGATATTTTGATGAAGACGGAGTTCAGCTTAAATATTTAAAGCGTGTTAAAGTCGGAAGTAAGAATTTGATAGAAGTTTTAGACGTTCTTGGAAATGTTTACTATGTTGATGACACCCAAGACAGTTATGGGGCAAAAGTCTCATATAGGTTCAGTAGAATGGATCTAATCCAAGTAGACAATTGTATCTATCCCGACTTTCGTTAGAATAATTAAAAAATACGAATTTCTTTTAGTTGAAAGGTTGGTAGTTTGAGATTTAATGGAAAATAACATAAATATCAAAAAAGTTTGGCAGGATTCAGATCTTTTACAACTTAGCATTATTGCTAGTGCGGAGTTTGTGCTGGTGAAACAACTTTGTTATATTGAAAAGAATACATTGAGACTTATCGGTGAAAAGATAAAGCAATATTCTTATGATTTTAAAGAAAATTGCTACGTTCAATTCGGTGAATTGAAAGGGAACTATACACCAGGTTTTTCGCTTGATTTTTTGGCGGCACATTACTCTGGCAATGTAAAAATTGAAGTCGATATGGAAATAGATGACAATGATGAATGGAAACATCGTTGCCGTTTTTATGTAAATAGTTAATTAGGTCAAATAGAAAACTTCGGAATTGACATTATTAAAATTGCACAAGGAAATACATTTGTTGAGGCTCGCGTAAATAATTTCGACGTTTGAGGGTCGAAAGGCCTATAGATTCGACGGCGATAATTGCTGCCATTTTATACAATTTTTTTATTTGTACATCAGACCGGGGTCAAAATTTATTTATTTGAGAGAACCTTGCGTGATATTTTAAGAATTAGATCAACAATTACACAGGCAATGAACAGCTATGTAAGGAAAAGATTTACGTTCGTTATTAGATTTCACTAAAATTTTTCAAAAAAAGCTTTCTTTTTTTAGAATAAGCGTGTAATATATATGCAATCATACTTTGAACAGAAGAGTAACTTTACTGGTTTCTTACAGAGAGCCTTTGGTTGATGGAAAAAGGCAGAAGCGGGAAGTGAAACACATCTGGGAGTATTAACCTTTTGAAACTCAGTAGAGAGGTTCGGGCATGCCCGTTATTGCATCAGAAGTTGTTTGACTTCCTGAGGTTATCGTCGTGAGGCGTTAACGAAAAAAAGGTGGAACCACGTTCATGCGTCCTTTAGCTATTCTAGCTAAGGGACTTTTTTTAGTTATAGGGAGAAAAAAGATGAAATACACTTTAGAAATTTTGCCAGCGTTATTAAACGGGGCAGTGATGACTTTAAAAGTTTTTTTCTTTACGTTGGTGGGATCAATTCCGTTAGGAATTTTGGTGGCATTTGCCCTGCAGACCCGCTTTAAACCGTTGAGAATTTTGATTGATTTTTATATTTGGCTGATGCGCGGAACGCCATTGTTACTGCAATTGATTTTCGTATTTTATGGCTTGCCTCTAATTGGCGTGGTTTTTGAACGCTATGATGCAGCATTGTTTGCTTTCATTTTAAATTATGCCGCATATTTTGCAGAAATTTTCCGGGGCGGGATTCAGTCAATTCCAGAAGGTCAATATGAAGCGGCAAAAGTCCTGAGGTTAACAAAATGGCAGACTATCAGCAAAATTATTTTGCCCCAGGTGGTCAAAATTGTATTGCCGTCGATCGGAAACGAAGTAATTAACTTAGTTAAAGATACTTCACTGATCTACGTTTTAGGGCTTGGAGATCTTTTAAGAGCTGGGAAAATTGCGATGAGTCGCGATGTGAGCTTGGTACCGCTCCTTCTAGTTGGTGCGATTTATCTCTTGTTGACGGCGGGGTTAACGCTCCTCTCTAGAAAATTAGAAAAACATTATCAGTATTACAAATAGGAGGGCGACAACATGCTAGTAATTAAGAATTTGGTAAAAAGCTTCGGTGAACGCAAGATCATTGATCAGTTGAACTTAGAGATTAAAGATGGCGAAATTTTGACGATCGTCGGACCATCTGGGGCCGGAAAAACTACACTGCTTCGATGTTTGGCAGGATTAGAAACAATTGATTCAGGTGATTTGATCATTGATGGCACGCCTTTTAATCCAGTTGAGATGGCTAATATCGATCAAATTGTCGGAGTGGTATTTCAAGATTTTCAACTTTTTCCGCATCTTTCGGTAATCGATAATATCACTTTGGCGCCCACGCTAGTTTTGAAAGAAGATAAGGTAACTTCCAAGGAGCAATCTAAAGCACTTCTTGAACAATTGGGACTTCAAGGTAAGGAGAAATTAATGCCTTATCAGTTGTCTGGCGGGCAGAAACAGCGGGTGGCGCTGGCTCGAGCTTTGGCGATGAAGCCAAAAATCATCGGTTACGATGAGCCGACGAGCGCTCTTGACCCAGAATTGCGAGAGCAAGTCGAGAAGGTGATTTTGGAGTTAAAAGATCAGGGGATCACCCAAATCGTGGTGACGCATGACCTGGAATTTGCTAAACACATTGCCGATGACATGCTGCACGTTGAAGCGCTCTAGGAGGCTTAGATGACTAAAAGAAAAAATGTTTTACTGATTTTCTTGACCTTGCTCACCAGCTTATCTTTGGTAGGCTGTGGTCGGCAAAAAACTGACGGTGATCAGTGGCCACGCATTAAAGCAGAAAAAAAGGTCATCGTGGGTCTTGATGATACTTTTGTTCCGATGGGTTTTCAAAATAAATCAGGACAGATTGTAGGTTTTGACGTTGATCTAGCCAAAGCGGTGTTTGATCTTTACGGGATTAAAGTGGATTTTCAACCGATTGACTGGTCGATGAAGGAAAATGAACTGCAGAATCAGACGATTGATCTCATCTGGAACGGGTACTCCAGGACTGACGAACGAGCGCAGAAAGTATTGTTTAGCGATAGTTATCTTCGTAATGGACAGGTGATCGTTGCCTTAAAAAAATCGGGAATCAAGTCGTTTCAAGATCTTAAAGGAAAAGTTGTGGGTTTGCAGAATGGATCTTCTGGGTATGACCGGTTCGAAAAGCAGCCAAAGATTTTAAAAGATCTGGTCAAGAACCATGAACCGGTGCTGTACGATGGATTTAATGAAGCTTTTATGGATTTAAATGCAGGACGCATTGACGGCTTATTAATCGATCGTGGCTATGCAACTTATTATTTATCACATGAAAGCAATCCCTCAGATTATTCGGTTATTAGTGGTGGCTTTAAACCAGAAAGTTTCGCTGTTGGCTTAAGAAAGTCTGATCGAGAGCTGGCTAATAAAATTAACGAAGGCTTAAAAATACTCAAAAAAAACGGTAAATTAGCGGAGATCTCTAAGAAGTGGTTCGGGCAAGATCTAGAAAGACAACAAAAAAACTGAAGTTTTTAGCTTCAGTTTTTTTAGTTTCTATTTGCCTGAATGTTCAATGCTGCGAATTTTTTGAAGTCGTTTTCTTCTTGAGCTGAACCACAGAGCAGCGGCGCCTGCAGTTGTGACTCCTAAAGCACTTAGTGCAGCAGCTTGAATCTCGTCACTTCCCGTTTGAGGTAGGGATGCTTGTTTGCGAGTAGTTGAACTTGCTGGATCAGCTGGATCGCTGTAAGTTTTGCTGGCAGGATCTGCTGCTTTTTTAGCATTAAAACTACTAGCAGGGTCAGTTGCACCTGCAAGTTTTTGAAGGGCGATTCTTTGGATCGTTCCATCCTCTACAAAACGGTAGGTAAGATTCTTATCAGCTAAAGTATAGCCTGCTGGAACCAATGAAGCGACATCAATTACATCACCTAATTTACCTGTTCTCAGAATTTGAGAACTGAAATCTTTTCCATCGACTGTAAATTGAATATAATTCTGAACAGTTGATAGTGCTGGCGTTGGAGTTATTGATTTCTTAACTGCAACTTGATAAACATCGCCGTCGCTACCAAAGTTCATGGTAGTAGCTTTATTAACGAGTTCGTAACCAGCAGGGATTACGCTACTGAGGGTAATTGGATTACCAGTTGTGCCCGTTACTTTGATCGGGCTCCCAAGAGCCGTGCCATCCATTGTTAATTGAATCCAATTAGTAACTGTAGTTTTAGCTGGAGTAGTTGATTTTTGAAGAGCAATTCGTTGAACTGTTCCGTTAGCTTGGAATTGAAGAGGAGTCGTTTTATCAACCAGCTCATAACCAGCAGGGATCCACGGAGTAGGATCTAATTTATCGCCTAGTTTTCCAGTTCTGGCAATTCTGATGCTGTAGTCCTGACCATCGATTGTAAATTGGAGGTAATTCTCAACAGTTTGAGTATTAGTAGTTTGTTTTAGTTCTACGCGATGAGTAGTTCCTTCTAACCCAAATTTAATTGTAGTTGGCGTTGTTGCTAGTTCATAACCGCTTGGAATCAGGCTGGTTAAATTGATAACGTCATCAATATTTCCACTTACTTTGATTGCAGCTCCGTAGTTGATACCATTAACGGTAAATTGAACGTAGTTAGTAGTAGCAATTGGAGCATTAGTCTTTTTGATTGCGATCTTGTAGACCGTTGCACTACTGTCAATTGATGCGCTCGCATTTTTGTCAACTAATTCATAACCACTTGGAATGAAGTCACTGATCTTAATTGCACTACCGATGGTGCCAGTTACTTTAACTTGATCACCATAGTTAACTCCGTCAACAGTGAACTGAAGATAATTAGTTCCCATCGTTGGTGCTGGCGTACCAGACTTCGTTAACTGGATAGGTAGAGGCACACCTGCTGCACCAAATTTAGCATTTGTTGGTGCAGTGTAACCAGTTGGTACGAAGATTCCCAGTTTGACTGGATCACCTGGTTTACCATAGAGCTTAACTTCTTTATTTATTGAACCATCCGTCGATGTTAAATTGACTTTATATTCAATTAACGTCGAATCATTTTTCTTTTGGATTGCAACGTTTTGAACTGTTCCGTCGGCATTCAATGTAGGTGTCGAAGCTACTTCATAGCCACTAGGAAGGAATGAACTGAGGTCGATGTTGTCAAATTGGTTACCAGACACACTGACAGAACCAACTTGTTGACCATTGATAGTAATGTTAACGGTATTTTTAACTGCGACTCCTTTGATTGCGACTTTGATGATTTTACCATTGGTAGCATCGATCTTAAGATGAGTAGTTTTATCGACTAATTCATAGCCAGCTGGAATCTTATTTGAAAGATCGATAGTTGAATTTGGTTCGCCATTAACTGTAATCATCGTACCGAAGTCAGTACCGTTGACTGTAAATTGAACGTAATTATCAACAGCAGTCGAAATTTTCTGAACAGTGATTGTTAGCGTAGCATCGGCAGCACCAATCTTATGGACGTCTGATTTATTAACTAATTCGTAACCAGCAGGAATCATTGTCGCAAGGTTAATGACGTCATTGGTTTGACCAGTAACTGTTAATGGAGTTCCAACTGCAGTGCCATCAGCTAACTGGAATTTGATGGTGTTGGTAACATCATTTACGGAAGCAGTTTTCTTCTTTAGTGCAACAGTCTGAGTTGTACCATCAGCTGCAAAAGTTAAACTAGAATTTGGCGTAACCAATTCGTAACCGTTGGGAATAAGGGAAGTTAGACTAATTGGATCACCAACTTTACCCGTTACCGTTGCAGGTGCTCCCAAGTTAGTACCGTTTACTGTAAATTGAATCTGGTTTGATACTTGGGTTGCATCTCTTTCGACATGAACGGTGACTTTTGCGTCGTTAACCCCGATTCTGACGCCACTTGCACCACGAGACATTGAGATTTTCAGCTTATAGCCAGCTGGAATATTGAGCGAGCTTGTATCAATCATCGTGTTAAAACGACCAGTGATATCTTGTTTGCCGACAAGTGTTTGTTTCTCGTCATCAATGAAGTTCAGTTCGTTATGATACTCTTTACCCTGAACTTGAACAGTGATTACGTGACCATTGGTCCCAAGAGTCACTGTTTTATCGCTATTATTAATCCATTCGTAATTTTCTGGCAGGAGGCTGCTAATATCTTGCGTGTCGTCAAGATTTCCTGTGAAGTCTTGATGTGTTAAGACATTGCCTTCTGGATCAGTAATTTTAACAGTGTTGGTTACAGCAACAGCAGTTTTCTTAATGGCAATTTTCACAATTTTGCCGTTAGATGAGTCGACTTTGACAATTGCTGCTGGATCTACTAATTCGTAGCCTGCTGGTAGGTGAGAAGCCACGTTAATGTTTGATCCCGGTTCGCCATTAACTTTGATCATGCTACCAAAATCGGTACCGTTAACGGTAAATTGAATGTAATTATCGACTGCAGTTGAGATCTTTTTGATGTTAATAGTGATTGTTTCATCAGCAGCTCCAATTTTATGAACCGCAGAAGGATCGACTAATTCGTAACCCGTAGGAATCATACTTGAAAGATTGATGATGTCATTGGTTAGCCCAGTAACTGTAACCGACTGACCAACTTGGACACCATCGGCAGTTTGGAACTTGATGGTATTAGTAACACTATTTGGAGCGGGAGTACTTTGCTTGATGGCAACAGTTTGAGTTGTACCATTAGCTACCAGCTTAACGACTAACGAAGGATCGCTCAATTCATAACCATTTGGCATTAAACTAGCGATGTCAACTACGTCGTTTAGGTTACCAGATACTTCTACTGGAGCACCATGATTAGCTCCATCAACCGTAAATTGGATTTGGTTAGTAACGTGGTTTTCGTCTTTGACAACAGAAACCTTGATTTCAGCATTGCTGGCGCCAAATTTAAGGGTGCTAGCAATTCCTGGATTCTGTAGTTTATAGCCGGTAGGAACTTGAAGCGAATCAGTAATTGCAGTGTTATAGCGTCCATGAACAGATTGTGAGCCAAGATTCTGCTGAGTAGTCTCGTCAACAAACGAAATTGTATTATTGTACTCTTTGCCTTGGACTTGAAGTACAATTGCTTGTCCGTCGTCAGTTAAAGTAATATCTTTGTCAGTAGCATTGACTAGTTCATAATTGTCTGGAACAAGGCTGCTAATGTCTTTAGTGGAATCTTTGGCACCGGTGACAGTTTCTTCTTTGAGAACATTATTATCTGGATCAGTAAATTTAACCGTCTTAGTGACTTGAACTGGGCTAGGAACTATATCAAGACCGGAGTTGAAGTCGATTTGCCGATTAGTCTTAGTAGTGTCGATTTTAAGTGCTGGCCCAGCGTAACTTTGAGCAAAAATTCCAAGTTGAATTGTAGTACCATTTTGTCCGTAGACATCAAAAGCACTACCAACGTTTACACCATTATTTACAAATTGAATTGTATTTTTTGGTGCAGTAGCGTCAGCGACTTGAAGCGTAACGTCAACAGTAGTGTTATCCGCAGCTAATGTTGGAGTTCCCTGAATACTATAACCAGATGGAATGTACTGATTCAAGTTCATATTGTCGTCTTGGTTACCAGTAACGTCAACTGGAGCACCAATGTTATTACCATTGAGTTTAAATTGAACGTGGTTAGTAACTGAAACAGGAGCAACAACATCTTGACCGCTTGAGAAGTCAATTTGCCGATTAGTCTTCGTACTATCGATACGTAGATCAGGACCCGCATAACTACCTTTGAAGATTCCGAGGTTAATGACATCACCATTTTGACCGTAGACATCAAAGGCATTCCCAACGTTAGCACCATTTGAGACAAACTGAATTGTATTCTTTGGTACAGTAGCGTCAGCAACTTGGAGCGAAACATCAACATTGCTGTTGTCAGCCCCTAGTTGTGGAGTTCCAACTACATTGTATCCTGAAGGGATATACTGGCTTAGGTTCATATTATCGCCAACAGCACCAGTAATGTTCACAGGAGCACCAACACTGACTCCGTTAATTTTGAATTGGATATGATTTGTAACTGAATTAGGAGTAGTAATATCTTGACCGCTCGTAAAATCAATTTGCCGGTTAGTCTTCGTAGTATCAATTTGAAGCGTTGGCCCAGCGTAACCTTGAGCAAAAATTCCAAGTTGAATTGCAACACCATTTTGACCGTAGACATCAAAGGCACTACCAACGTTTACCCCATTATTTACAAATTGAATTGTATTTTTTGGTGCAGTTGCGTCAGCGACTTGAAGCGTAACGTCAACAGTAGTGTTATCCGCAGCTAACGTTGGAGTTCCTTGGATGCTATAACCAGATGGAATGTACTGAGTCAAGGTCATGTTGTCGCCTTGGCTACCAGTTACATCAACTGGAGCACCAATGTTATTACCATTAACTTTAAATTGGACATGGTTCGTAACTGAAACAGGAGCAACAATATCAAGACCGGAGTTGAAGTCGATTTGTCGACTAGTCTTCGTTGTGTCGATTTTAAGTGCTGGACCAGCGTAACTTTGAGCAAAAATTCCTAACTGAATCGTAGCACCATTTTGACCGTAGACATCAAAAGCACTACCAACGTTTACCCCATTATTTACAAATTGAATTGTATTTTTTGGTGCAGTTGCGTCAGCGACTTGAAGCGTAACGTCAACAGTAGTGTTATCCGCAGCTAACGTTGGAGTTCCCTGAATACTATAACCAGATGGAATGTACTGAGACAAGTTCATATTGTCGTCTTGGTTACCAGTAACGTCAACTGGAGCACCAATGTTATTGCCATTGAGCTTAAATTGAACGTGGTTAGTAACTGAAACAGGAGCAACTACATCTTGACCGGAATTAACGTCAATTTCTCGGTTAGTCTTAGAATCATCAAAATTGAAACTTGGGACAGTAAAGCCATTTGGTGCAAAAATTCCTAACTTAATTGGATCCCCATTGTTGGCGTAAACATCGAATGGATTGCCAACGTTAGCGCCATTGTTGACAAATTGAATTGTATTTTTGGCCGCACTTGAGTTGATAACTTCAAGTGTGACATCAATATTACTTCCGTCTGCAACAATTGTTGGCATGGTTGATATTTTATAGCCGGATGGAATGTAGTTATTTAGATTCATAGTGTCGTTAACATTCCCAGTTATATCGATCGGATCGCCAATATTGTTGCCATCAATCTTGAATTGCACGTGGTTAGTAACTGAGT
Source organism: Xylocopilactobacillus apicola (assembly GCF_033095985.1). Classification (NCBI taxonomy): domain Bacteria; kingdom Bacillati; phylum Bacillota; class Bacilli; order Lactobacillales; family Lactobacillaceae; genus Xylocopilactobacillus; species Xylocopilactobacillus apicola. The sequence continues at coordinate 1,888,227 of NZ_AP026802.1, read as the reverse complement.
TTGGAGCTGTAATATCTTGTCCCGTAGTAACATCGATCTCTCGGTCAGTTTTAGAAGCATCAAAGTTAAAACTTGGGACTGTAAAGCCAGCTGGCGCAAAAATTCCGAGTTTAATCGGGTCACCATCGTTAGCATAAACGGCGAACGGATCGCCGACGTTGGCACCGTTATTATCAACAAATTGAATTGTATTCTTTGATGCGTTAGCATTTACAACTTGAAGCGTAACGTCAACAGTAGTATTATCAGCAGCTAATGTTGGAGTTCCCTGGATACTATAACCAGACGGAATGTACTGAGACAAGTTCATATTGTCGTCTTGGTTACCAGTTACATCAACTGGAGCACCAACGTTATTACCATTGAGTTTAAATTGCACATGGTTCGTAACTGAAATTGGAGCAACAATATCAAGACCGGAGTTGAAGTCGATTTGCCGACTAGTCTTCGTTGTGTCGATTTTAAGTGCTGGACCAGCGTAACTTTGAGCAAAAATTCCCAGCTGAATCGTAGCACCATTTTGTCCGTAGACATCAAAAGCACTACCAACGTTTACACCATTATTTACAAATTGAATTGTATTTTTTGGTGCAGTTGCGTCAGCGACTTGAAGCGTAACATCAACAGTAGTGTTATCAGCAGCTAATGTTGGAGTTCCCTGGATACTATAACCAGACGGAATGTACTGAGTCAAGGTCATGTTGTCGCCTTGGTTACCAGTAACGTCAACTGCAGAGCCAACGTTATTACCATTGAGCTTAAATTGAACGTGGTTCGTAACCGTTGTGATCGGGGATCCGCCGCGAAGCCGTACATTAATTGAACGCGGTTGAGAACTATTAATTATTGATGGTGCAGTATCAGATAATTCATAACCGTTTGGCATGAAGATTCCAAAATTAATAGTTTCATTTTCGGCACCATAAACATCAACAGCAGAGCCAATTTGAGCTCTTGTCAAAGTGTTAAATGTAAAAGTGTTTTTAATTAAGGAAGGATCAGTTTTCTTCTGTAAAACAGCACTCAGAGCAGTGCCTTCTGGTCCATAAACCGGCGTGGACTGTAGTTCATATCCAGTAGGAATCAAGTCTGTCAAATTAACTGATTCGCCAGAATTACCCTCAACTTCTACAGGACTGTTAATTGAATCACCATCAAGTACAAATTGAACAGTATTTTTTACATGAACGGAAGCAGTAACATCAGTACCGTCATTAATGTTGATTTTACGATCTGTCTTTGAGGAGTCAAAGTTAAAGCTTGGTGCAGTTTTGCCAGCAGGAGTAAAGATGCCGACCTTAATTGCTGCACCATTTGCTTCATAGACATCAAAAGGAGCACCAACGTTAGCACCGTTATTATCAACAAATTGAATTGTATTTTTCGGTGCAGTTGAATTTACAACTTGAAGCGTAACATCCACAGTACTGTTGTCAGCGGCAAGGACAGGAGTTCCTACAATCTTGTAACCAGACGGAATGTACTGAGTCAAGGTCATGTTATCGTCTTGGTTACCAGTTACGTCAACTGCAGCGCCAACGTTATTACCATTGAGTTTAAATTGCACGTGGTTAGTAACTGAAACAGGAGCAACAATATCAAGACCACTTGTGAAGTCGATTTGACGACTAGACTTAGTAGTATCGATTTTAAGCGCTGGACCAGCGTAACTTTGAGCAAAAATTCCCAGCTGAATCGTAGCACCATTTTGACCGTAGACATCAAAGGCACTACCAACGTTTACACCATTATTTACAAATTGAATTGTATTTTTTGGTGCAGTTGCGTCAGCGACTTGAAGCGTAACATCAACAGTAGTGTTATCAGCGGCAAGAACAGGAGTTCCTACAATCTTGTAACCAGACGGAATGTATTGAGACAAGTTCATGTTGTTGCCTTGTTTACCAGTTACGTCAACTGCAGAACCGATGTTGTTGTTATCAATCTTAAATTGCACGTGGTTAGTAACACTAACGCCAGCTTTCATGATTGCTACTCTAATAATCGTTCCCTTATTTGGGTCAATCGTCGGAGTAGGAGTTGGATTTACTAATTCATAGCCAGTTGGAATAAGCGAAGAAAGGTTGATTTTGCTACCTGGGTTACCAGAAACTTCATGCATCTCACCTTGATCTTGACCATCGATCGTAAATTGCACGTAATTAGTAACAGCAGCTGGCGTACTGAGTTTAACCTTAACAATGTGTGAAGTGTTAGTATCATTAAATATCGGAGCGGTGCCGACTAATTCGTAGCCTGCAGGTATTAAGCTCGCTAAGTTAATAGCTGCATCTTTTGCACCACTAACTGTATAGGGGCCACCAACGGTTGTGTTATTTTGATCTTGAAATTCAACAGTATTCTCAATATTACCAGCAACGGCAGATTTCTTTAGATTTACTTCAACAGTCGATCCATCAGCAGCAAAGACGGGGGCTGTGCCATCAAGTTCATAACCGCTAGGAATTTCGTTGTTGTTAAAAGTAATAGTGTCGTTTAATTTACCAGTTACTTTTATTTTCTCTCCAAAATTATTGCCATCAACTTTAAATTGCACGTAATTGTCAATGTGGTTTTGATCCTTTTTGACAGGGACAGAGATCGTTGATTGATCGGCGCCAACTGCGAAAGTTGCTTTGTCATTTTTTAAAAGGTAATTGGTTGGTAAATTAAGAGTAATTGCACTGTTATAGCGAGCATTTGCAACTTCCTGCGAACCAACAATTGCTTGCGTAGTATCGTCAACGAATAAAATGCTGTTCTTAGGAATAATTTTACCCTGAATATTAATATCTTTATTTAAAACAGCATCGTCGAAAGTAACAACATTATCACCTGAATTAACTATCTCATAGTTTTCAGGCAACAATCTTGTGATGTCTAAAGTAGTTCCTTTTTTGCCTGAAATTGGAATTGTTGATACAACGTTTCCGTTTTCTTTAAAGCTCAAAATGTTAGTTACTTGATTGTTTCCCGTCAGAGAAATATCGCGAGTTGATGTGGATTCATCGAAAGTTACACTTGGAATGTTGTATCCTTCAGGCATGAAGATTCCAAAATTAATTGAATCCCCAGAAGTTCCAAATACGTCAAAAGAACTACCAACATTGGCATTGCCATTTTTAAATTGAATCGTATTCTTCTTAAATGAAGCATTGCTAATTTTCTCAAGTGCAATCTTTTGAGTCGAAATTCCGTCATTAAAATGAGGAGTTGTCGTAGTTTTATAACCGCTCGGAATCCACTGGCTTAAATTCATTTCGTCATCCAGTCGACCGTTGATTTCAACAGTATTACCAACGTTTGTGCCATCAATTGTAAACTGAACCTCGTTAGTTACACGCTGAGAATTAGGAGATGAACTCACCTTGACGCTAATGTCACGAACTCCTTGTGAATAATCAAAAACCGTGTTGTTGTCAATTGGATCGTAACCATCGGCAAGGAAAATTCCAAAGTTAATTTTTTGACCGACAACACCGTAAACATCAAAAGCAGCACCGATCGGGGTTCCGTTGGAGTCTTTAATTTGAATCGTATTTTTGACAAAAGAAGGGTCGTCAACCTTCAATATTTCAACGGTTTGATTAGTGTTATCAGCTTTAAATTTATAATCATCCGTTAGTGCATAACCGCTTGGAATCCATGAGTTTAAGTTTATTGAGGAGCCTTCTTCACCAGAAACAGTAATTGTTTCCAGAGTAGCACCGTTTAAAACAATAGCAATTTTATTGCTAACTGCTGCTTTAGGTGTTATATTTTGGCTTTGCAGTTGATTGTTTTCTGGAGCTGGCGTTTCTACCTTAGTTTCTTGAGATTCGCTTGCACTAGCAGCAATAGGGGTCTCATCTTTCTCTTGGATAGATTCAGCTTCATTTTGTTCAACTTGTTGGTTTGAAGAAGCAGGCGTTTCGGGTGCTTCTTGTTCAGCGTTTGGTTGGTCTTGCTGTTTAAGTGTGACTTCAATTGGCGTTTTACTAGAAACTGGCGTAATAATTGAAGAAGTGGGATCGATTAATTCCCAGTTACCAGTTAATTTTGTAACGTCATTGGCAATCAAAGTGCTGACATCATTACCAGCCTCTGAGCTAAAATGATCATTAATATTAATAATTTTTCCGTTTTCATCTTTATAGATAACGGTATAATTAGCTGTTTGCTCACTGCTTGCTTCTTCTGACTGAGCTGGTTCATTAGAATCATCTTGATTTTGCGCAAGTGGTTCTTGCTGTAAAAGCTCAGAATTATCTTGTTCATTTTGCTTAGTAGGTGTTTGTGATTCAGCAAAAACACTGACAGCAGGTAATACGTTGGTACTTGTAACCGTTAAGACAGTCGCTGAATAGAGCAATACTTTTGGTACTTGTCTTTTGCGTCGTTTTCTCTTGGGTACGTTATACATAATTTTTCTCCTCAAAAATAATATTTCAGATCATTTAGGCCATTTTTTATCAGGTGATGTTTCTCCCGCAAGTTAATGTCAAAGATAAAATACGGTTTCCGATCTACTTTCCCTTTAAGTATAACTGTTTATTCCTTTTTTTTAGTTCGGATTTCCATAATAATTTTTATGTTTTTCCAAAAAAATAAAGAAACATCCTCTTAAATCGAAAGTTAGTTTTCGAGAAAAAAGGATATTTCTAATATTTTTTACTTATCTTTTATAAGAGAAAAGTTTGAATTTATTAGCATGAGCTGCTAAGTAACGAGTGGTTAGACTTTGAGGGCTCTTAATCAAATCTAGCGGATTACCCTGTGCCACAATTTTGCCACCTCTGTCACCCCCGCGCGGACCTAGGTCAAGCAACTCGTCTGCATTAATCATCAAGTCAAGGTCATGGGTAATAACGATTATTGTTGCGCCATTATCGCAAAGACGCTCGATAATTTTAAGAAGAACTTGAACATCTAGTGGGTGAAGTCCAATAGTCGGTTCGTCAAAAACGAAAAGCGTATTTTGCTGTTTCTTATTGAGATGTTTGACTATTTTAAGTCTTTGTGCTTCGCCACCAGATAAACTAGGAGTCGTTTCACCGAGATGAAGATATTCAAGGCCGACAGCCTTTAATTGTTTTAGAACTTGTTCAATTGGCGGAATTTCGGCCAAAACGGGGAGGGCTTCAGTAACTGATAAATTCAAAAGATCAACAATTGAATAATTGTTCCATTTAATTTCTTGAATCTCGGGATTAAAGCGTGTTCCCTGACAATAAGGGCACACTTCCTCTAAGTCGGGCAGAAATTGGATATCTAAACTAATCGTCCCAACTCCGCCGCAATGAGGACAAGCTCCTTCTTTATTATTGTAGGAAAAACTACTAATTGTGTAGTTGCGCTTTTTTGAATCCGGTAAGTCGGCAAAAAGTTTGCGTAAGTTGTCCATTATTTTGGTATATGTTGCAACGGTTGAACGAGAATTTTTGCCCACAGGACTTGCATCAACGCTTACGACGTTTTTTAGATTGGTTTGAAGCTTATCAACATGTGCCGGAAGATTATGCGGAGATTTAATCGATGGTACAAGACTATCAAGAATCAGAGTAGTTTTCCCGGCACCCGAAAATCCTGTAACAGCTGTAATTTGTTGTTCAGGGATGGAAACTTTCAAATTGTGGAGATTAAAATGATCATTAATCTCAATTTGAGTTCTAGCTGACGTGATATTTTCAGCTGGCTTTTTGTTTATTAGAATATCTGCTTTACCTGAAATAAAGGGACCAATCTTAGATAGAGGATTCTTAGGTAAATATTTCGGAGTGCCGGATGCAATGACTTGCCCCCCTGCATCTCCCGAGCCAGGACCAATTTCAATAATCCAATCAGAAGCCGCGATTAGATCTACTTCGTGATCAACGACAACCAGAGAGTTGCCTTGGGCGACAAGGGAGCGTAGAACGTGAAGCAAACCTTCGATATTTGCCGGATGTAATCCAATTGAAGGCTCGTCTAAAACGTAAAGCACGCCCGTTGTTTCAGTTCTTAAAGTTCGAGCCAACTGGATGCGCTGTAATTCACCGGTTGAAAGACTGTTGCCGCTGCGGTTTAAATTAAGGTAATCAAGTCCCAATTCAATTAGCGGGCGCAGGTTGTCGTCGAAATCGGCAAAAAGTGTTTCAGCCAGTGTTTTCATATTAGCAGGAAGAGAGTTTTTAGTTTTTTCTTCCCAAGCTGGAAGTTGCCCAAGTTCTAGTTCGGCAACTTCGGCAATATTAAGACCTGCGACGAGAGTCGTTAGAAGTTCGGGATTTAGCCTTGAACCGTGACAAACTGGACAGGTTGAAAAATGGAAAAATTTATTGATTTGCGCAATTGAACGTTCATTGGTTCTCGTTTTTAGCGAGTCGTAAACTGCATTATAAGCATTCTCATAAAGAGCATGATCCATATGAAAAATCCGGCCTTTGCCAGTTGGAATTTCAATTGCAACATGCTGTCTTTCTCCGTGTAAAACGATCTCTTTTTCTTTAGCGCTAAGGTCTTTATATGGCACGTCAATTCGGACGCCAAGGTAACTAGCAACCGTTGGCATGAAATTTCGACCAGGTAGATGCCAAGATGCGACCGCTCCTTCTTTAATTGTAAGATTATCATCAGCAATTAAGCGACTTTCGTCTAATGTGCGAGTGACCCCGAGTCCGTGGCATTCAGAACATGCGCCTGCAGCGTTAAATGCGTAATCTTCTGCGCTTTTTGCTTTGAACTTGACAGCGCAAGTTGGACAAGTGATTACTCCCATGCGTTCACCGGTATAATCCATTGCTTGAGCAATCTTGATCGTGGGATCAAGTCGATGTCCGTTAGGACAGACAACAGAGCCCAACCGTGAGAATATTAGCCGCACTAAATTAAACACCTCCGTTAGTGAACCAACTGTCGAACGTTCATTTGGAATTGTTGGTCGTTGACGTAAAGCCAGGGCGGCAGGAATGTGTTTGACTGTTTGGACATTTGTTCGCTTGTTTTGACCGATTCTTCGCCGCGTATAAGTCGATAGTGCTTCAAGATATCGACGTGATCCTTCAGCGTAGAGAATTCCCATCGCAAGTGAACTTTTGCCTGAGCCAGAAAGACCGGAAATAGCGACAAATTGATTGAGAGGAATATCCAGATCAATGTTTTTTAAATTATTGACTTTGCCGCCTCGTACTTCAATGTGATCAATTTTCACGTCGTTCTTTTTCCTTTTGCCAATAAATTTGATCTTCTTTAGTGATTGGGCGCAACACATGGCAAGGGTTACCCACCGCAATTACATTATCTGGGAGATCTTTAGTTACGACCGATCCTGAACCGATTACGACATTATTGCCAATCGTTACACCAGGGTTGATGACGGTGTTGCCGCCAATCCAAACGTTATCGCCAATTACAATCGGATATCCATATTCAAGTCCCGAGTTACGAATTTCTGCGTCGACCGGATGTCCTGCAGTATAAATACCAACTCGCGGACCACAAAGGACATTGTTGCCAATAGTGATCGGAGCAACGTCTAGGAAAATACAGTCATAATTGGCATAAAAATTTTCGCCAATAGTAGTATGAATACCGTAATCAGTGTGAAAAGGTGGTTCAATGTAAATTTTCTCGCCAGTGGCTTTAAAAAGTTCTTTCAATAGTTTAGTTCTTAGTTCTCGATCAAACTCAGTTGTTTGGTTAAAAGTTCTACTTAAACGTCGTGCTCTGGCACCAGCCTCGCGAGCAATTGGATCAATACCCGCGTGATACAGCTTTCCACTTAACATATTATCTAATTCTTTACCCAAAATTAAACTCCTCAACTCTTTTTTCATTTATTATGAACTATAACGTTCAAGAGTAAAAGAGCTGCCCAAAAAATGGCAGCTGTCGATTAGGAGCTAGAAATGTGTGAAATTTGTCGTCGAATTGAGTTGATCCAAAGCCAACAAAACCCATACTTTGTTAGAGAGTTACAGACGGGATATGTTGTAATCGGGGATCATCAGTAATTTAAAGGTTACACGTTGTTTCTATTTAAAGAGCACGTGACCCAGATTGATCAACTTCCTTACAATATAAAATTAAAATTTCTTGATGAAATGAGTTTGGTGGGAATGGCTGTTCGTGAGGCTTTTAAAGCTGATCAGATGAACTACGAACTTCTTGGAAATGGAGATGCCCATCTGCATTGGCATTTATTTGCTCGCCACGCCGGAGATCTTGTGCCGCCAGGTCCTGTTTGGTGGCTCGATCGTTCAATTATGTTTGCTGAAGACAACGATCCGAATTCAATTGAACTTACTCAGCTAAAAGATGATCTCAATCAGTCCTTAACTGATCTCGGATTCTAGGGTGGCTCGATCGATTAACCCAGTTGTAGCGCCCAGTGCCTCAGTGTTTTTGCCGCCAACGATATTGCCGATTTGGAGGCATTTTTTAAGCGGATAATCGTTTGAAAGACCAAAAACAAAGCCGCCGACAAAGGCATCACCTGCACCAGTTGTATCAACAACGTTCAGATTTTTTAATGAGGGAACTAGATGTTCTTGTCCATTTTCGACAAAAGTTGCGCCAAGGCTGCCTTTAGTGGTAATGATTTTCGTTGACGGGGCAGGATTTTGCTTGGAAATTAGCGCCGCTTCCGTATCATTTGGAATCAAGTAGTCGATAAATGGTAGAATGCGAGGTTCAAATTTATCAACGGGTGCAGGATTTAAAATCACAGTTTTGCCCTCGTTGTGAGCCCATTTAGCAATCGCAAAATTTAGACTCGGTGCGATCTCACATTGTAGTAAGATCAAATCGAAATCATTTAACTGAGCGATAATTTTATCTTCATACGCAGGAGTCGACTCCATATTACAGCCGGAGAAAACCATAATCCGATTGTCGTGATCAAAGTTGATGACCGTAGCAAAACCAGAACGCATCTCTGACCAGCTGATTGCAGTTGCAAGTTTTTCTTTTTCAAAGTTAGCGGCCATTTGTTGTCCGTAATTGTCTGAACCGAGACGGACGAAAAATTTAACGTCACCACCTAAACGGTTGATAGCAATCGCTTGATTTGATCCTTTGCCGCCAAAAGTGGTCTGGTAATCTTTTCCTAAAACAGTTTCTCCCGCGGCAGGGAAGCGATCAGTGCTCAAAATCAAATCAATATTGGCGCTGCCAATTACGGCAATTTTTTTCATATATACTACTCCTAAACGTTATTTAAACCCAATATAACAAAATCGAGGAAATTAAACCAGCGCAATATTACGCCAAATGATCATAAAGAAAGTAAAAATAGCTAAGAAAATTCCTGCTAGTGGCAAAATCCCGATTCCCCATTTGCCCAAAATTAGCCCGCCGATGGTAGTTCCAATCGTAATTCCGACGTTTCCTAGTGAGATGAAAAGACCATTGGCGAGATTTAATGAATTTGGTAGTGCGGAAGAAATTAAGTATTGCTGGGTATTATTTCCTATTCCATAAATAGCGCCCCAAATTATAATTAATCCAAACATCCAAATATATTGCTGGCTCAACACAGGTTCTAAGATATAAATCATTGCCAAGATGATGGGCGCGATTGCAACGAATTTTTGGGGAGATCGACTAAGTCCAAAGCCTGCAATGAAATTGCCACAAATACTAGCAAGTCCAAAAATGAAAAGAGCAGAGCTTAATTGATTAGCCTCAAAGCGAGCAACTTGGCTAAGATAGTCAGAGACATAGCTATAAACGCAAGACATCGCGGCGGCTAAGCTAATGGTGGCAAGTCCAGAAACCCAAACGTTTTTCCGTTTGATTACTTGTCGAAGTGCTACTTCATTGCTCGTTATTTTAGTTATCTGACTGTCTTTTGGCAAAAATAGGTTATTTAGGATAACTGACAATAAACTAACGATAGCTAGAAAATACATCGCGCTGGCATAAGAAAAGTGATTGGCAATGATCGTGGTAACAGGAGTTCCCACAACCATCCCAGAAGATACCCCCATCATAACCAACGATACAGCTTTGGGTGCCTCTTTTGGCGCCACCGAGTTGCTCGCAAGAGTTAAAGCATACGAACAATAGACAGGATGAAAAATTGCGGGAATGATGCGGGCAATTAGCGCGATCGTAAAATTATTGGTATTAGCCGAGATGATGTTTGATAAAACGAAGATCCAAAGAGTGAAGAGAAGGACTCGTTTGATTTTAAATTTCCCCATCACGACTGGCATAATGGGACCAGAAATGGAAATTGTTAAGGCAAACAGGCTAACTAACAAGCCTGCGCCACTGATTCCAATCCCAAAATGTTTCGAGATTACCGGTAAAATTCCAACAATTCCAACCTCTGTGTTTAAGATGCTAAAAGTTCCAAAGGCTAAAGTGAAAATTAAGAGTTTATGATTCTTCACAGTAAATTAGCTCCTTATTTATTGATTGAACTCATCTTACCTAATTTGTTTTTTGATGTAAAATACTTATAATTAGTAGATAACGATACCCAAATTGCATATAAAAGGAATTGATCGATGGAAACACGAGTGTTAGAGTATTTTTTAAAAGTTGCGCAGTTGGGCAATGTCTCGAAAGCTGCGCGGCAACTTCACGTTACTCAGCCAAATTTAAGCCGTCAAATTCAGAAATTAGAAAAAGATTTAAATGTTCAATTGTTTGAGCGCCAGAGTCGGCTGATGGTGTTGACGAGTGCTGGGAAAATTTTTCAAGAACGAGCTAAACAAATTATTGATTTATCTGTCAAAGCGCAGCGTGACGTCTTGCAAGAAAATGATTTGCGTGGTGAAATCGCGATTGGCTGTGTTGAATCAAAGATTGTTCAGTTATTAAGCCAAGCAATTGTGAATTTTCAAGAAATCGCTCCTAACGTCAAATTTAGTTTATACGACGCTGATTGTGATGATATTCGCGAGAAGATCGATAATGGACTGCTCGATCTCGGATTTTTGCTGGCGCCTGTTGAGGCAGCAAAGTATGAACAGCTGAAATTAGGGATGAAAGATTATTGGGGCATTGTAGTACCAGATAATTCAAGTTGGGCGCAAAAAAAAGGCCTCAGCTTGACTGAATTAGCTGATCTGCCTTTAATAGTTCCTCGACGCACCATTGTTAAAGAAGAAATCGTTTCGTGGCTTAACCACGAATTAAATATTGTTGGTTCGCAGAATTTACTAAGCAATACTTTGCCGCTAGTGATGGCCGGTTGGGGTTATGCAATGTGTTCAGCAGGTTCTTTTGTTGAACGTCCTGCAGCAGGATTAACTTTTGTCCCGATTCAACCAGCCAAAGAAATTGATCACCTCTTGATCTGGCGCAAAAATTTTGTGATGACACCGGCTGTGAAAGCTTTTGTAAAGTCAATTAAAGAAATAGATTGCATGTAAAGCGCTTTCGTAGTATAATCTAACCATATATGGAGGGTATCGATTATGGTAGATTATCAAAGTGATTACAAACAGGCAGAAGAGGAGTCAGCAGTACTGCAAGAAGCGCTCCCTGAAGAAATGGCTAAGTTTGGTGAACTAGCTCAACTTATGCTGGCGCCTGGGGCGCTGGATAGGAAAACTAAAGAGTTGATTGCAGTCGGGATTGCAGTTTCTGTGCGCTGCGAGGGATGTATTCGCGGACATGTGAAAAACAGTTTAGAAAGTGGCGCAACATTTGAAGAATTATCAGAAGTAGTGAAAGTTGCGATCTTAATGGGTGGCGGACCATCGACCGCTTATGGTGCAAAAGCTCTATCAATTGCTAAATATCTGCAAAACAAATAGTGCGATTGCACTTTTTTTATGCTTTGTTTGAGATGTTGAGTCCTTTAAGGGCAGGGATTGAAAACATGACGCAAAGGCTCAAAACGTAAAGCAGGGAAAGAAAACCCATCGTGACAGTTAAATTGGAATGATCCATTAGAAATCCGATGACGACAGAGGAGAAGCCGCCAATTGCGCGGCCGACGTTCACGATTAGATTGTTGGCGGTGGCCCGGATATGAGTTGGATAAAGACGGGAAATGATGGCTCCATATCCGCCAAACATGCCGTTTGAGAAAAATCCCAGAACGGCACCTGCTAAAATCAGAGTCAATTCGTTGGTAGCCAAAGTGATTAGAAATACTGAAACAGCAGAGCCAACCAGAAAAATGCTATAAGCCATCCGAGGTCCGAGCCGGTCAAGGATTGTGCCAAAAACCATCATCCCAATAGACATTCCAATAATTGTGGCAATCATCCAAATTGAAGAGCCAGAGACGTTGATATGAAGCTGCTTTTGCATGATAGACGGCAGCCAGTTCATAAGCCCAAAATAGCCTGCAATCTGGACAACAACCATGAACATTAAGGCAATCGTTTGATAAGATTGTTTTTTGGTAGTAAAAAGTTCAGCCAAACTAATTTTTTCTTTGGTTTCATTTGATTTTTGGCTGGCAAGAAATTCGGGGCTTTCTTGTAGACTGTGGCGGACGAGAAATGCTAGAACGACAGGCAATAGTCCAAAAAGAAACAAGGTGTTCCAGCCAAAACGCGGAATGATGACCGCCGCCATTACTGCTGCAAAGATTGCTCCAACTTGTCCGCCAACAGCAGCAATGCTCGTGATGCGGCCAACCTTATTTTTTGGAAAATTTTCGGCAATTAGCGCAATTCCCACGCCGTATTCGCCACCTGCTCCAATACCTGCGATAAACCTCAATAGATAAATTACCCCGATATCCTTGGCAAAATACATGCCAGCAGTTGCGAAGGCAAAAATAAAGATCGTATAGGAAAAGGTCTTAACCCTTCCAATACGATCTCCTAATAAACCGAATATTACGCCACCAACTAACATTCCAAGATTGGTGATTGATGAAATTAACCCTGCAGCAGCACCACTAATCCTAAGAGTGGAAATGATAGGTGTGAGAGCAAAAGAGAGAAACATGATATCCATATTTTCTAAAGCAAATCCCGCACTAGTTGACAGAACTGTCTGTCTTTGATTGCGGGAAGTTGATTGTTGTTCCATTGATCAAACCTCCAAAAATTAAATTAATGGCATCCTGCGCAGATTGCACTGGGAAAAATTTTGCCATAAATTATATCGCGATGCAAGCATTATTTTTTTCTTGACCAAAATTAGTTAATAGCGTAACCTTGATACAAATAAAAACGGGTCCCGTGCGGCCATAAAATTGATTAAGGGCTTTGGCACGAGGTCGCCATGGTTCTTTTTTTGAGCAGAAAGGATAAGATGGATAATCCAGTAATTATCGCACTTGATTTTGTCAGTGCTAAAGAGACCGTTAACTTTCTTAAACATTTTGCAAGTGAGCAGGATTTGTGGGTTAAAGTTGGCATGGAATTGTTTTATGGAGAAGGTCCAGGGTTAATTAAATACTTACGTAGCGAAGGATTGCATGTTTTCCTCGATTTAAAGATTTATGATATTCCGAACACTGTAAAACAGGCAATGAAGCAAATTGGTCAGCTGGGAGTTGAGCTGACGACAGTTACTGGTTTAGGTGGATCCCAAATGATCGCAGCAGCTAAAGAAGGATTGCTCTTGGGTGCGGCAGAGGCCAGTTTGGTGACACCAAAGCTTCTAGCAATCACTCAGTTGACCTCGATGAATGAAGAGGCAATGCATCAAACGCTGCAAAATGATCAGTGTTCGATGGAGGCTTCGGTCAAGCATTTGGCCCAATTGGCAGCTTCTGCTGGAGCTGATGGGGTCATTAGTTCAGCTTTAGAAGCACCAGAAATTCATCAACAAATTTCAAAAGATTTTTTGAGCATCAATCCGGGAATCAGGCTGCAAAGTGATGCACTAGACGATCAAGCGCGAGTGGTGACCCCTGCTCAAGCACATGACTTAGGTAGTAACGGAATTGTGGTAGGTCGCACAATCACAAGGTCTAGTGATCCGCTAGCCGCGTATAAGGCAGTTAAAAGCGATTTTCGAAGGGAGTAAACGATGAATATTGAACAACAAATTGCACGGGACCTTTTAACGATAAAAGCAGTGACTTTGTCAACGAATGAACCATTTCAGTGGGTTAGCGGGATTAAGGCACCGATTTATACGGACAATCGGCTCACGATTGGTTATCCAGATGTTAGAATGCACATCTCTTGCGGGCTGGCACGCTTAATTGTTGAAAAATTTCCGAATGTGAGTGCGATTGGCGGCGTGGTGACAGCCGGGATTCCTCATGCGACAAGCGTTGCTGATCGGCTGGGATTGCCACTTTGTTACATTCGCTCTGAACCAAAAGATCACGGTAAAGGCAAGCAAATCGAAGGTCATTTGGCAAAAGATGCCAAAATTGTCTTAATTGATGATTTGATTTCTACCGGTGGTAGCGTCTTAAAAGCTGCACAAGCGCTCAAGCAAGCCGGTTATGAGGTCTTAGGAGTTGCCGCAATTTTCAGTTATGAACTGCCTAGTGGAAATAAAAATTTCACGGAAGCAGGCCTGCCGCTTGCGACTTTAACGAATTATTCGACCCTAATTGAAGAGGCGCAAAAAGAAAAAATTTTAACTCCCGAAGAGAAAAAAGAACTTTTGACTTGGCGCGAAGACCCTTGGAGCTGGGGTTGATTACTAATCTGACTTTTTGTCAGATTTTTTTAGGTAAAAATTTACATTATTTCTGAAACTACAGCTTAAACTAGTGTATGATATCACTACATAATGAAAGATGGGTAAGTATATTGAGGTTGCTGAGTAAGATCACGGATAAAACCGTTCGACTGAATCATCGCATTGCATGCCTGAAACCTTATCAAGCAGTGATGCAAACTTTTTCAACTCTTTTTCCTTTTATTCTCTTAGGAAGTTTTATTAAGTATATACACCAGGCCGTGTTTACGCGCGATGGTTTTTTTGCGAGCGTTTATCAAGTTGAGAAATGGTTCCCGTTTTATCATCAACTCAGCATTATGTTTAATGGACTTGAAATAGTAACAGTTAGCATGACGGCTCTTGTGGCTACGTTGGTTTCAGCTAAATTTTTGGCAAAATTGCTTCATGACGATGATAATATCGTTGGTATTTGCGGCTTGTTTGTGACTTTTTTGCTTAATTTTAATTATAATCTGCTGGATAACTCGACGGGAGATAATCGAAATTTACTATATCTCACCAATTTTGATTTTCGATATGTTTTTATCGGGATCTTGACAGGGCTGGGAGTTGCTTATTACTATCACTTTTTAGTTTGGACACGCAATCGAATTTGGCAAAGTCGCCGCGACGATCATGATGGTGTCCGTTCAATATTTCCAATCACAGTTATATTGATGTCAGCGGCGCTCTTAAGCTATGTCCTTAATCTTTCATCACAAAAAAATATAACCAATTTGTTTACAAACTTAGTCAATTTGCCAGTGTCCAAATTTAAGCACACGATGGTTTTTATTTACTTTATTTCGTTAGTTAATGGGTTACTCTCTTTTGTGGGATTTTCTGTTTCTCTTACTTCGGTGACGATGGGCGTTAATAGTACCGCTAGCGCTGCTAATTTAGATTATGCGCTGACTCATAAAAATCTTTTTGGAGTCCCAAATCCGGTAACTCTGCACACCATGTATGAAACTTATGGCAATTTTGGTGGTACGGGGTTAACTTTGGGTTTAATCATTGCGATTTTACTTTTTTCCCGCCAGCGAAATTTGCGGCAAGTGGCGAAGCTAAGTTTAATTCCCACTGGTCTTGGTTCGGTGAATTCTCCAGTGATGGTTGGAATTCCGATTCTCTTTAATCCGATTTTGTTAATCCCTTATCTAGTGTCGCCGCTTGTTAGTATGGCAATTGCTTGGATTTTCATCAATTTTAAGTGGATGCCGCCCGCGGTTTATCGAGTCCCCCAAACGACCCCGAGTTTTTTGTTGGGATTTCTTGGCACCAATGGTAATTGGGTTGCATTGTTTGTCAGTGTTTTGTGTATCTTGGCCTCTGTCGCTGTATATTTTCCATTTTTAAAAATCTTAGAACATTATCACCAATTTGAAAGAAATAAAGAATGAAAACTATAAAATATATTGGGATTTTCTTTGGAACTTTAATAATTTTTCTGGGAATGGCGATCCCTAGTTATAATTGGATGCGCAGTAACGTTAGTTCAGCTCGCGATATTCATAATTCCCGGTTGTCGCCCGTGATTTTTATCCCAGGAAGTGATGCTTCGGTTGACCGTTTTGATAAGTTGTTTGAAGAGTTTAACAGTCAAACTAACAAGCATAGTATTATAAAAATTACAGTGAAGAAGAATGATAATCTAGTTGTGTCTGGTAAATTATCACCGCGTGATCTTCAGCCTTTCTTTGTAGTCGGCTTTGAAAATAACGCTGATGGTTATAACAATATAAAAAAGCAGGCGCGCTGGTTTAGTCTCGCAATGAAATACCTGCGCTCCCACTACTTCTTTAACAATTTTTCTGGTGTCGGCCATTCAAACGGGGGGCTTATATATACAACTTACCTTGAAAAATATTTTAATGAAAATAACTTGGATATTAAGTCACTTGTTACTATCGGGACCCCATACAATTTTAGTGAAACTGACGTTGAAAAAAGGACTCAGATGCTTGATAACATGGTGGAAGATCGCAAGTCGCTTCCAAAAAATCTAATCGTTTATTCGATTGCCGGAACTAAAAATTATACCGATGATGGGATTGTTCCGTCGCAAAGTGTGGAAGCAGGAAAATTTATTTTTCAAGATCAGGTGAAAAATTACACTCTAATTACAGTGACTGGTAACAATTCTGATCATTCGGATTTGGTGCGCAATCCGCAGGTGGTTCAAATTATCCGGAGTAACACTTTAATGAATAATTTGCGGCAGCAAAATCCGGGAGATGGTTTTCCAACTGGTCAAAAAACAGAAAAGCAGTAGAGCTCAGGCGCGAATTCGAAATTTTTTGGGCGCCAAGAAATAAATCAGCATGGTGCCGATAGAAACGTATCCTAAAGTGAAAACTGCAATGAAAATTGCATAGCCATAACCAGAAAAATGTTCGCGTAAGAAAAGATAGGAAATCCAATACATTGCGCCGTCGATTATTTTATAAAGCGGACTCACGACTTTTAAGTCGCTTGTAAATGGCTGTAGAAGGTAGTAGATAAAAAGTTCGTGAAAGGAAAAGAATAGAGTCAGGCCAGCTAGCTCAAGAGCGAGGACGAAATAAAATAGAACAGAAACCTTAATTGCGGGGACAATTAGGAGCCCCAGAAATAGAATGAAAATCAATCCGCTAATGATTCCATTATAAAGAATGGTTTGGCGGAAACGGAAAAAGAAGCCTTTTAAGATCGCTTTGGGTTGGCGGTAAAAAGGATAATATAACATTGCGGCGTCACAGTTAACAAAGAGGAGCTGAACAATTGGTCGGCCAAAAGAAGCAAGGTAGCAAAGGAAGAAGAGCATACCGTAGATGTTGGTGAGTTGTTCTTCTTTTATTGTTCCTAGAAGGTGGATCCGATTAAAAACGACTAAGCTCACTAGGATTAAGACCCCTGCACCCGCGATCGATAAAAGGCGCAGTTTAAGCATTTTATTGAGCTCGGGGCGAAACCGCGCAAATAAAAGGGAGTTGAGGTAATTATTGCCTGAACTTTTTTTAGAAATTTGCATTGTAGGCTCAAGACGAAGGCTTTTCTCTAAATTGAGGCCATTTGCGAAATATTGATCAGTGTCGTCTAATTTTAACTGAATTCCTTTATTTTTCATCTGGTTCATGTGGCTGATAAATTGAGTTTCGGCGGGAAATTTCAGCCAATAGATAACGCAAAGCACCGCCAGCAGCCAACTAATCAGAGCGCCAAGGGGAGAGAATAGAGACGTAGCCAGATTTTCTAGCTGACCAAAGAGGACTAAGCCCAGCGGGGTCAGGTAAACGATCAGAGCATAGAGGATAATTGGCAGTTTGTTCTTATTTTGCAGTTGCCACCAAAAACGTGAGCTGGCTTGATTCCAGGCAAGAAGGAAGGCATAAGCGCCAGTTGAAGCTACAACCAGCCAGAAGTTTTGGACTATTAGCCCGATCAATAAGAGTGGGATCAAAGAAGCAGTGAGGTTTTTGCGCAGGGATACTCCGAGAGTGAGCGCTTGGATTGTATTTTTTTGATCAAGATGAAAGTTATCGATCAGTGTTAAGGCGTCATTCTCAATGAGATATTTACGCGGCATTAATTCGACCAAAGAAATTAAGATCAGCCAAATTAGCACGGTGCTGGTTGATCCTGCGATGTCGCGTTTCAAAATGAAATCTGAATAAAACAGCATCCCGAGGAGAGCAATCAGAAAGGTCAAACCGCCAAAGAATAAGTGCATCAGGAAACGGAAAATCGCACAAACGACCGTCAGAAATTTTTTGAGCGGACGATAGCGGTAAACATGAGGAGTAATATGTCGGCCGATGAAAGGGATCCGGCGGACAAAATACAAAAATCCATTGACCCACTCGGCGATTTTGACTTGGTAGGCGAAGATGTTAGTTTTGATCATCGTTGATTTCATCAGTTAACCTTTCGATTACGGCGTTTTCAAAAGCTTCGGAGTGCAGATCGAGCCCTGGAAGTTCTTCAAGTTGTTGATGGTGCAACAAGACGACTTGATCGCAGAGATTTTGCGCCAGCTGCATGATATGAGTTGAGAAAATGATGACTGAATCTTGCTTCATGCTGACAATGAGCTGCTGCATCTCGTGGGCCGCGACTACATCAACGGTCGTGAGCGGTTCGTCTAGTAATAGAACCGGCGGTTTCAACATTAAAGCTACAACCAGTTGCAGTTTATTTAACATTCCCTGTGAGTAATCGCGCAAAAGCTTATTGGCATCATCAGCGCTTAGCCCAGCCAGTTCTAGATACTCGCGCGGTTTTTGCGATGAGTTCACGTTCATTAGCCGTTGGCTGTTAATTTGAGTGAAAAAAGTAACAAATTCTCTCGCAGTCATAAAACTAGGCAAATGCGGCTGCGTATAAACCATTTCGACCGCGAGATCAGGATAGTCACCAGTTAATCCTGCCCCTTCATCAGAGTCAATCTGGATTTCGCCCGCGTCGAAGGGGATATTGCGGGCAATTAGATTGAATAACGTTGATTTACCCGAACCGTTTCGCCCTAAAAGACCATAAATTTGCCCTTGGGAAAAATCGAAGTTAGCATTTTCGAAAATAATTTTTTGGTCGAACTTTTTAGAGAGATCATGGATTTGTAATTGTTTCATTTAAAGACTCCTTTTTCTAATTCTAACTGAACGACCAGTTATTTACGATCTTTTTTAATGACAAAAGCACTCATCAAATAGAAAAGAAGTGTTATAAAAGTAAAAGTTACAGTAATTATTGTTTTTCCAGTTGTTGTTTCGTTTAGAAAATTACCAATTACTGGAAGTCTCATTGCAATCGCTAATAGAGCGATTCCGACGCCGAACATTAGCATCGGCCAGGCCAAGATTTCCTTGCTAGATTTGATCAATCCGACCGTTAATAAAATCAGAATGATGACAATACCCAACCAGTCGTTAAGTTTGAAGTGCAGGGGTGTCTTAACAAAAATGGGAATTAGAAATCCTGGGATTATGGCGCCAGCGCTAATAATGATGGACCAAAATTCAGATCGCTTTTGGTAGATCGTTTCTCCTAAAAATTTAAAATAACAAACAATGAGGAGTGCAAAGTAGCAACCATTTATGAGCATTGCTCCGAGATCCACGGGGGTTTTGACGCTAACCAGGGCAGGAAGAATTGAAGTTAAAACAGTTGTGGCAAATACAATTAAAATGAGTTTAATCAATGAGGTAGGCTGCAGCGGAGTTTCTTGTAAAATTTGATCAGCCAGCTCTTGGGGATTTTTGCCGAAGTATTCTGCAGCTGAGACCCCATCTTTTTGGGCATCGATCAGATCTTGCAGGATTTCCATGAGCTGACGCTCAAGTGCGCTTTCGTTTTTAGTCAGGCCTTTTAGGCGCATGTACAACAACAGATCCTCGTAATATTTTTGATTTTCTTGGTTTAATTGTTTGCGTAATTGGTTATTTTGGTTGATCAAATCTTTAGTTTTCATCGGTTGATTCCTCGTTAATTAATTTTGTGACGCTTGCGGCCAGTTGATTCCACTGTTCAATGAAATCGGCTTTGGCTGCTTGACCAGCTGATGTAATAAAAAAATATTTGCGATCGGGTCCTTCGTCGGAAGGTTTCATTCTGCCCTCAATCAGCCCGTTTTTCTCCATGGTCGCCAAGAGTGGATAAATCGTACCTTTGGGAATTTCACTGAGGCCGTAATGATTGAGCTTGGTGCTCAGTCCGTATCCATACTCCGGTTCCTGGGCCAGAATCATTAGCATGACTCCTTGCAAGGTTCCTTTGAGCAGCTGAGTGCTGAGTTTATGGTTCATCAATGCTCCTTTCTTACTAGTTTGTAATGCATACCAGTAGTGTAAAATATTTTTACTAGTTTGTAAAGCATACTAGTGAAATTTTTCCTTGACTTAGAGTATGCTCTAAGAAGTAAACTCTAAGTGTTAAGAAAGGATTGCGAAATGGAAGAAGTAACGCAAAAATATAGCATCGGTGAATTTGCCCAGCAAGTCGGATTGTCGCCTTATACTTTACGCTATTACGAAAATGAAGGTCTAGTTAAACCAAAAAGAGATGAGGCAGATCGGCGCTATTACGACGAAACGGATCGCCGCTGGGTAGCATTTTTGCTTCATTTAAAGGGAACTGGCATGTCAATCACGCAGTTAAAAACTTACGTTAAACTTAGGGCGCAAGGTGACGCGACAATTCCTGCGCGTCTGCAGTTGCTGGGGGAAGTGAAGCAAAAATGTCTCGACGAGATAGCGCAAGTTGAGGAGAACTTAACAGTACTTAATCGTAAAATGGATTGGTATGCGGAGAAAATGGCTGGAAGCATTCCTGATGATGAAGATTTTGAACGTTACTTAGCCCGTTTTCGCTGATAGGTGTATCGATATGGCAAAAAATGAAGATGTAAAGAATGGGGTAATTTTCCCAGTTGGTGACAAAAATGATGCTTATGCCCAATATTTTGTTGGTCAAAGCTATTTAGCAAATTTAGTTCGTGACCCTGAAGTTAGCGTCGGGGTGGGAAATGTTACTTTTGAACCGGGATGTCGGAACAATTGGCACATTCACCACGATGGCTTTCAGCTGCTTCTAGTAACCGGTGGTGAAGGCTGGTATCAAGAATGGGGTCAGCCCGCACGTCACTTAAAGCCTGGAGACGTCGTCGTAACTCATGACGGAGTTAAGCATTGGCATGGAGCGACCAAAGATAGCTGGTTTGAACATATCGCAATTACCGCTGGGACGCCTGAGTGGTTGGAGCCAGTAACAGATGAAGAATATGAAGGAGTTGAATAATGAAAAAACAAACCGCTGGACGTGAACGATTGGGAGATTTTGCCCCGAAATTTGCGGAGCTAAATGATGATGTTTTATTTGGGGAAGTGTGGTCAAGAGAAGATAGGTTGTCTCCTCGTGATCGGAGTATGATTACCTGTGCTAGTTTAATGTCACAAGGATTATTTCCGCAATTGGAATCTCACATGAAAATCGCAAAGCAAAATGGCGTCACTAAAGATGAGATGGTCGAACTAATCACTCATCTGGCATTTTATGCTGGGTGGCCGAAAGCTTGGTCAGCATTTAATTTAGCGAAAGAAATCTTTGATTAAGAGTCAGCCGGGAGGCTGGCTTTTTTGGTATGATATACTAATGTTAGAAAAAGGTTTAAGGAGAAAATCATGTACAGGAGCCAGCAAATTGCCGATTGGTTTATTGCTCAAAATCGAGCTGAGTTAAGATTAGATGATAGTGCTGAACCAATTACTAATATGAAACTACAAAAATTGATGTACTTTGCTCAGGGAATCTGCTTGGCAGTACATGATAAAAGACTTTTCGATGATCAGATCTATGCTTTTAAACACGGTCCTGTTGTGAAAGGAATTAGAGAAAAGTACCGTGGGAAATATTTGCCAGAGTTGACCGATCAAATTTCAGATCAAAGGGCAATTGAACTAGCAGATAACTTTGATTTAATTTCAACTGATCAAAGTGCTTCCGAGGTTTTGAATATTACATGGCAAAAGTATGGGAAATATACAGCTAGTTATCTAAGAGAGTTATCGCATGATCAAAAAGGACCATGGGAAAAATCCTATTGCGAAGATAAAGAATGGATTAAGATTGATAATCAAGAGATTAAAAATTATTTTAAAGAATACATTATATGTCAATAAAAGTACAAAAAAATGAAACTCAGATTCATTGGGTTGAAGAATTGCGGCAAGCGAACGATTTGAGAATTTCTTGGAACTTTTCCTTTCTATTTTCAGAATCAAAATATAATTTTGAAAATAATGAATTAGATCATCGAGCACTTGTGAAAAAATTAGTAGATATTAATAAAAGAACTCTAGTTGGATTTTTAAATTTACCAGCTGCTAGCGGTGTAGAGTTCCTTGATCCAAGAAAAATTAAGGGAAAACTAGCTAATAAACCTGTACCTCAAGAATTTCTTAAGAAAAGAGAGGACCATGCTGGAAAATCGTTCTTTTCAATTAGACTTTCTCAAAAATCACGAATAATAGGTAAAAGAATTGATAATACTTTTTACATTTTTGGAGTCGATTTAAATCATGAATTATATAAAGGTTAGGATGATTTTCCGATGAAAATAAACATCCAGCAGCCAAGTTTTGGAAACCGGCATTTAGTGATCGAATGGAAAAGTGGGACGCACCTTATTTTAATGATCAGTTTCCAAGCTTAGAAGTTTTTTAAAACGACGATTATTATTATGAAAATCCATTATTTCAAGTAATTATGGTTGATGATCAGATGATCGGATGTGTGACGGCTTACTATGAAGACGGCGATTTAAAACGCTGGCTTGAAGTTGGAATTATAATTTATCAAAGCCATCAGTGGCAAAAAGGAATCGGAAAAGCTGCTTTAAGTAAGTGGATTGATCAATTGTGGAAAACTACCGATCTACCGCATTTGGGACTTACAACTTGGTCAGGCAATACCCGGATGATTCATTTAGCCGAAAGTTTAGGAATGAAGCAAGAAGCCTGTGTTAGAAAAGTTCGATACTGGCAAGATCAGTATTGGGATAGCGTGAAGTACGGGATTCTTCGTAAATCCGATTAATCATTAAAATTCGTGAAACGTTATTTTTAAATAAATTCCAAACACTTGGAAAAATACTTCTAGGATAATGTCGTTCTAAATTTATTGGTATATTCGTATCAAGCAAGTAATTTACTATTTTAAACTCTCGTCCAGTAAATTTGTCGATCTTTTTACCCGGTATTTTTAATCTAATACCAATTAATGAAGCGGCGTCCGTTTATTTAAGGTTACAGTTTTTTGCATACGTAGCAATATTCATAAATCTTTTATCATTTAGTCATAAAACATTATTATAGATGTTAGGGTCGTTGATCTTTGGTAACTTTAACTCTAATTTCTTTTTGTGGATTAGGATCATTAGAAGCTTTCACTAAACAATAATTATATGTTTAATTTATATATTATCATTTTTCACTCTGATAATATTCATTAAAAACGTGAGCAATTCCTCCTAATAAACTATCACACATTTGCTTAGAAGTTTTACCTTTATTATGATGGTCTACGCTATTACGGAGCATAAATATTGATTTTAAAAATTTAACATCGCGAATATTTAAAGATATTGGAGGTTGTTTTAATTGATTAAGATAATCAGATAAGGTAGGATCATTAGGAAAACTTTTTGGCCTACCATAATGCTTAACAACGGTTAAATCTAATATGAATTCTAGACAAGTACCTAATCCAGCAGCAGCAAGAAACCAATGCCCTTTTTCATAAGCCCAGAGAGAATCAGTAAGTTCATCTTTAAATTCGGGATCTTTAATAGTATTTATAATTTTAGGTATTTCGAATTGATCCACAAAAAATTTATTTTGTTCAAAATTAAAATTAATTTGAGTTTCAGTAGTATTTAATTTGTTTGTTGCTTCCGTATACTCTGCATTAAAAAAAGAATAAACCCAATCAGTAGCTGCGCATTCAACAATTGTTTTATTTGAATTATTTTGTGGAAAAATTCGATTTCCTTGAAGGCTTGAAGAAATTAGTTTTGCGTTTTCTAAATCTATTGATAAAATTCCGTCTTGGATCAATAAACCAAGTATTTCTTTTGAACCAAAGGCATTACTGTATCTGAGCGAAAGAGTTTTTTCATCATCGATGTTTAATAGATGTAGTTTATCTGACTTAATGCTTTTATAGGCAAATCCAATCCAATCATCAAAAAATATATTTTTATAGGATTTTTTGTAATGTATTATCCAAATATCTAAAAAACGATCTTGTTTCCAATAAAAATAATTATTTTCTTCATTTACTTGAAGTTTTTTTAATTCTTTGTTATAAATATTTTTCATTTCTTGTAAAGTAGAGATTTCTTTAGTGTTCATACATTTGATCCTATTAGTACATAAATAAGTTTTTGAGTCGTTTAAGATACAATACAGTTTATTAGTAACTTTTGAATAGATGAAGCAAATAATGGTTAATCAGTTTATAATTCGTTAATCGAAAGTGAAATAAACAATGATGTTAATTATTTGGAAATGTTGTTATTATAAAATTATCCTTCTGTAGATCGGGAATTATTTTTTTCTTAGCGCTATAAAGCAATTTATTTGCAATAATATCAGCAGATCTGATTAATATTTTTCTTTGAGAATTGCAATAGTCTAAGGAAATAGAGCTCATTGATGGAAAAATTGGGGGAAAAAATTTCGAGTAGTTCCAATTGTTCGTTCCAAACTTGAATTCTTGTTCAAGGCCTTCTGTTAATTCGTATTTTCCATTTGTTGCAGTAGAATGCTCATCGGCAAAAAAATAAATGTTTTCAACATTTTCAGGGTTCAAAATGTCTTTATTTATAAGGTCTTCAAATTTGCGTTTTACACAAATTTTAAAAATATAATCAAGATAGCGCTGCTTTGATTTTTTATTTTCGAAAATATTATCAAGGACTTTTGGCTGATAAATTATTCCTCCAAATTTCTCAATCTTATTTAACGAACGAAAAAGTTTGTTTTTAGATTTATTGCTGATATTCGTTGCTTTAACTTCGGTGTCCTTGTCCAATTTCTCTATTTTTCTAATAGTTTGTTCGGCCTTTTTATATTTTCTTTTCCAGTTTTCATGATTTTCTGTCGTAAAAATTACTATTCCACCATAAACAAAAAAGTCATTATGTTTTTTATCAAAAACGCCAGATTCGTCTGAATACACATAAATGTTCATAATTTTCTCCAAAAAAAACCACCACCCGAAGGTGGTGGCCTCATGGGTCGACGACATTACATGTCGCTTAAACGCTAGTTCGATTCCACGAGTATACAGCGTGATAAAACCTGCACTGATATTATATCATAAACTGATAAAAGGTAAATAATGCGCTACATTTGAGATGATTTTTGATTTACTTTTTTTGAATTAGCCGACTTTTTCTACTTTATAAAATAGTAATTTGAAAAGATCGAGGATGGTGCCGAAAACGATGACGCCAAGTAAGACCGCAGCCATCCAGCCCAGCGAAACTTTTGCAATCATGATTCCAAAATAAGCCAGGATAAATGAAACGATCATATCACCGCTAATTGCGACAGCGACCCATTTACTAGGATAATCGCGCCAGACCGGTTTCTTGGTTCGGGTCATTAAAATCATCATGAGGGCACTGAGAATCAAGAACAGATAAATGATCGTGCTGTTCTTCTCGGTTTGGTGAGGATAGAGGTCATTAACGTACCACATTAGCGCATATCCAATAGCGCTCCAGCCGATTGCGAAAACTCCCGCCAGCTTGTTAAGCCGCTTGAGGTCCCACGTTTCCGGGTGATAAGTGATCGTCGTGCGGTCGGTACCCAAAACAATTGTGACCAAATTGTTGAAAAGCGTTAGCAGGATCATCGCATTTAAAGTCAATGGTTCAACGCCCCAAGTCAAGAATCCGAGTGTTAGTAAAATCATCAATTCAGCAGCTCTTGCAAGTTTGGTGATCGTCCAAGTCATCATGCGCTGATAAACTCGGTGCCCGCTATCAAGAATTTCAACGATGCTGCCAAGTCCTGGTGTCATTAAAATAAAACGTGCAGAACGCTTAGCGAGATCGACAGCGTTGTTAACGGCAATTCCAACCTCAGCTTGTTTCAAAGCAGGGGCATCATTAACTCCGTCGCCGGTCATTCCAACAATATATCCTGCTTGCTGGAACTTTTTGACAATCGCAAGTTTGTGTTCAGGCAAAACTTCCGCCACGCCAGCAATACCTTCAAAGCTATCCATTTTGATAAAATCGTCGTAGGAAACAATCTTGCCCTCAAGGTTGACCTCAGCTGCTACGGTTTGGGCGGTAACTTGGTTGTCACCGGTGATCATAATCACGCGCACCCCGCGGTCTTTAATTGCCTTGATTGCGGCAGGGCTATCGCTTCTTGGCTGATCTTCGAGAATAAAAAGTCCCACCAGTTGATCGCCTAAACTGACGGCAACTGAACGACCTGCACCCATGTTGGCATTGGTTTCTTGGGTGAAGTTGGTTTTCTTTGCCAGAATACTAAATGAGCCGAGACAAGCGTCTTGCTCACCCTGGTCAGTGCTAACTACAGCTTTAGAGTAACCAAATTTCGGATCAAAATCAGTCACTTCCTTAATTTGGAGTTTTGAAGTGTCGATTTTTTTGTTGAGCACATAGGCTTGCACCGCTTTGTCGACCACGCTGGGCTGACGTGGATTAGTAGCTGCGTTTGCGAGCGCCAAAACATCAGAGTCAGAAAATTTCGAGTAGTTGTGGAACTCGACGACTTCGGGGCGATTATTGGTGATCGTGCCAGTTTTATCTGATAACAAAACATTTAAATTTGCGGCGTCTTGAATCCCAGCTAAATCGCTAACCAGAATATTTTTGGTACTGAGAATTTTGGCTTCAATCGAGTTCGCCACCGAAAAACTTGATGGCATCGTGATCGGAATCGTTGAAATGAAAAGCATCGCGATAAAAGGAATTAAGCTCAAAATATCTTGGTGCCGGATGAGCGCAACCCCGAGAATAATGACTGTTAAAATAACATCGATCAAGGCTAGGTAGCCGATAATTTTACTTAGTAAGGTTTGCAAATGTCCAGGAGCAGTCGTATTTTTTAATAAACTGGTTGTTTTACCAGCTCGACTGTTAAGCCCCACCGCACTAACTGTGGCGAGTGCTTGACCCGAAAGAATTTCAGTTCCTGAATAAATTAGATCGCCTTCGTGATGGCTAATGGAGTTCGCTTCGCCTGTGATACTACTTTCATTAGTTTCCAGGCTTCCTTGCAAGATTTTCATGTCGGCGGGAATGATGTTTCCTTGTTGCAAGTTGACAACATCTCCTAAGACCAGCTCCCGAGAGGGAACTGAGATCCATTTGCCTGATCGGAGAACCGATACTTTGATTGTTAAATCTTGTGACAGGGAGCTAAGGTTGCGGTGCGCTTTACGTGCTTGAAAAGCGCCGTTGGTTGCGGCAAAAAGTAGCAAAACTACGATAAAGGCAGCTTGAAACCATTTGCCGAGAATTATTTCAACGAACAAAGCTGCTTCTAGAATCCAAGCGTTGGGTTCCCAAAGTCTTTTTAAAATTTGTTTGCTGAGACTAAATGGCGCTTCGGGAACTTCGTTGTATCCCTCGCTCTTTAGTTTAGCGGCGGCATCTTCGTTAGTTAATCCGTTAATTTCTTGCATTTTTAAGACTTCCTCTTCGTTAATATAAGTAAATTTTACCAGTTTTTTAAGAGGAGGAATGAAGATAACGTTTTTATTAAAAAAAATGTTGACCTGGACGTTACGTCAACGTTTAAAGTAATTTTGGCAGGAGGAAAAATGACTCAATATACAGTATCGCAGTTGGCACAACTTTCAGGGGTGAGCGCCCGCACGATTCGTTATTATGATCAGATCGGGCTTTTGCAGCCAGCGCTGACAACAGAGAAATATTACCGAATTTACACTGAGCAAGAAGTTGATCTGCTGCAGCAGATTCTTTATTTTCGCCGTTTAGGTTTTAAGTTATCAGAAATTAAAGAAATCATGGAAAATCCCAACTATGACGTTGTAAA
The DNA here is from genome assembly GCF_033095985.1 of Xylocopilactobacillus apicola. NCBI lineage: Bacteria > Bacillati > Bacillota > Bacilli > Lactobacillales > Lactobacillaceae > Xylocopilactobacillus > Xylocopilactobacillus apicola. The sequence goes on along the minus strand of NZ_AP026802.1, from coordinate 1,860,085 downwards.
TTCTTTAAAGACTCATCAGCGCTGGCTTCGCCAGGAAGTTGAGGAGTTAAATCGCCTGAATGCCAGCCTCAGTGAGGCGATTAAATATTATCAAGGAGAACAATCGATGACAGATGATCAAAAATTTCAGGAGCTGAAAACTCAGTATTTGCAGGAGAATGAAAGGCTCTACGGTGAAGAGTTGCGGGATAAGTATGAGGAGAAAGAATTGCAGCAGTTTAATGATAACTTTGCAAATTTGAGCAAAGAAAAATACGACGCCTGGAAAAAAGCGGAAGAGCAGTTGATCAAGGACTTAAATATTTTGCTAAAGGAGCCAGGAGTAGTGGATTTGGATAGTCCAGTTGCAATGGATGCTTTTTTGAGTCACCAAAAATGGCTCAAGTTGATTTATCCCAAATACGATTCGAACTTTCACCGGGGAATTGTCCAAATGTATCTCGCCGATGAAAGATTTAGCGATTATTATAATTCGCGCACCGACGGTGATTCGGTTGAACTATTAGCTCAAATTATTAATCATTACGTATAAAATTTGATCAAACATACTAAATGTAGAAGTTGAATGAGTGATATTTATTCGTAAATGGAATACAATGAAAAGATGAGGTATGCAATTCATGTACCTCAATAGAAAATGGAATACCTAACTAACTTAAGAGCATCAGATCTTAGAAAGCTGATGCTTTTTTAGTGCAAAAAAGCTTATAGTGATTCTAAATCAAGTAAAAATTACTGATTATTAATTCCGAACTTTCTTTAATTGCAAAATTTTGTCTTTGTATTCCGACTATGTTAAAGTTAAAAATATAAAGAATGCAGGAGGAATCGAAATGAATGAAATTCTAACCGATTTTAACGTTGCTAGTAATAAAGCAACAAGAATCAAGACGGCTACCGATAACTTAAACAGCTCTTCGTCAGTAAATCAGGACGGAGACACGAAAATGCTCGGCAACGCTAGTGCTCATAAGGCGATTGCGGCAACAAAACATTCGGCACAAAAGATTAGTCAAGTAGTGAATAGTGCATCGCAACACCTACGTAGTGTCGCAAAAGACTTTGAAGCTGCGGACCAAGAAATTAGCCAAAAGTTATTCGAGGCAGCGGGGTGGCGAAGATGAGTAAATACGACGAATTAACACAAACGGAACACGATAAGCGGATTGAGTCAGAGAACGTGGAACAAACAATGCGAAAAGTTCGCCAGCTCCAAGAATCGTATGATGAGCACTTTCAACGTGCCAATCGCTTCTTTGAAGAAATAGGCTTTGAATTTAGAGGAAGTGATCGGGCTAACGTGTTTGGCGCTCTAAAAGAAGAACACCACCGCCAAATGCTGAATATTAAGAATCATCTTGGCGCGCAGGAAGAAAGTCTAAGAGCAGCTAATCGCAAACTTGAAACAGAGCTAGATGAAGTTGTTGCCGCTAAGAAGCAAGCCCTGAGGGAGGAAAGTCAATGAGTATAAGAATGCGAGTTGGAGCTTCTAAAGCCCAAGCAGCAAGTACAAGGGCTCTCTGCCGTAAACAGATTGAAGATTATCGCAATCTACAATCTGCAATAAATGATTTCTTGTTGACGACAGATACTTTAAAAGGCGAAGCCTATAAGTCAGCCAGAGCGTACTTCAATAAAGTCTTAAAACCACTGGGACAAGGTGGAATGCTGCTAGCTGAAGCAGTAGAAAAGGCAGTGCAAAAGTTTCCAGATCAGTATCAAGCTGAAGTAGATCACGGAGACTTAGATGAAGCCAAGCTTGAAGGCCAGATTGCCAGAGCTAGACAGTTGAAGAATGAAGCCCAAAACATTGTGACTAAGCTGTCATTCCCAGAAAATTCATTAAGAGTAATGAGCCCCAACTTTACAAGTATCGCCTTATTCAGAGAGCAAGAAATTGCAGACAATAAATTGTTGGTTGCCGGATATGAGCGAACAATCAAAGAACTATAGATCAAGTTGAGTAAGTTAAGGGCGTTCAATGCGAAGTCCTCGACAATCTTTAAAGATATTGATGTTCTAAAGCAAGCAGTTGATCAAGGACTTGCGCAGACGAAAACATCGTGGGATGGCATAAGAGGAGTATTTCTGATCCCAGATAATTTGGATTGGGCAAATACGATTCAAAACTTCCAGAAAGCGAAAGAAGAAGCACACCGTAAGTCGATGATGGAAAAGCTAAAGCCGTATAAAGTATACGCATGGCGGTTTAAAGATCCATCGACGAATAAAGTGACGACTAATTGGTTTATTGATAAAAATGGGGAAAGAATTTTTGATCAAGAACTAGAAGACTTTCTTAAGAAGCACGGCGAAGAATTAAAGGGAGTTTACAAGGAGATTAGTTGGGAAGAGCTTTTAGAATTAGACCAAGCAGCGAGAAGAAAAGGAGATGGGAAGAATTACTTAACCCGACATCAGGTGCCGAAAGGGTGGCGTGTAGGCACACAAATCAGTGCAGGTGTGGAATCAGTAGCATGGTTTGCACAAAAATCAGGTTTGATGACCATAGGATCCGTAGCGGGTTTAAGATACGCAGGCAAAGGTGTTAAACTATCAAAAGGGAAAATTGGACACGCAAAGATTGGCGAGATCAGCGGTGCTAAACCGATAAATGGCAAAATCTCAGGAAAAAGTTCAATAGAACTTCCAAGACTAGCTAACCTTCGATTTGAAAGTAGTGCAAAAAATCACTTAAAGAATGTCGAAGGTTTTGATAAGAAACGAGGTTTTAAAGGTGGACATAATCTAGATGACTTTATGGAGGGATTGAGAGGATTAGGAACAGAACCCGAAAATTTGATAATTTCCAAAACCCCACACCCCAAGGTCAAAGGTATCTATGAAATTTGGTATCAAGTACCACTTAAAGATAAAGCAGGAAATATATCTTACCCATTAAAATACAGAAAGATAAAGTTTCCTAAAACAATTTACGACCCAAAAATTATTAGTGATCAAGAAATGTATGAGTGGGGAGAAAAGGCATTAAAGAATGGATACCATAAAGTTGAAGGGGAATCTGTAGTAGGAAAATTAGATGATTTGGATTTTGTAGGTTTTCTAAACCAAAATCAAAAAATTAATCGAAAAGTTAAAAACTTTTATCCGACGTTTGAAGAAGTATTGAAAGATATAAAGAAATAGGAGCTAAAAAATGGAATACGATCAATATACAGATTATAAAGTTATTACCGACAAGAAACGGATCGATTCATTGATGTGGACATATTTGGGAGCTATCGAGGGGAGAATAGTGCGAGCAATGAAATGGTTTGCTCAAAAAGAAGGCTACGGTGAAGAGGTTGTGGGGATAACATTTATGAAGGATTTAGACGAGGAAGATGTAGAAAATTTACCCAAGCCACTAGATGACCATCATGTGCTGGTTGAACTAACCTATCCAGCGGTAGATGTTAATGAAATGGCTTACGTAGATTTTGAAACGTTTTTTGAGTATTTGACTGAGGAGATTCAGGATATTTTGTCAGAACATCCAGACCGGGCAGATCTATTACTACCGTTATTGGGAGAAGTAAAGAAAAGTCTTGGTGTATAATAGTCAAGATTGAAGCTAGAAATTGCGATTGTGTGATTTCTGGCTTTTTTAAACCCAGATAAATACAATTCAGCCAGAGCGTACTTCAATAAAGTTTTAAAACCGCTGGGACAAGGTGGAATGCTGCTAGCTGAAGCAGTAGAAAAGGCAGTTCAGAAGTTTCCGGATCGTTATCAAGCTGAAGTAGATCACGGAGACTTAGATGAAGCAGAGCTTGAAGGCCAGATTGCCAGGGCTAGACAGTTGATGAAAGAAGCCCAAAACATTGTGACTAAGCTGTCTTTTCCAGAAAATTCACTAAGAGTAATGAGCCCCAACTTTACAAGTATCGCCTTATTCAGAGAGCAAGAAATTGCAGACAATAAATTGTTGGTTGCCGGATATGAGCGAACAATCAAAGAACTAGAGATCAAGTTGGGTAAGTTAAGGGCGTTCAATGCGAAGTCTTCAAGCATCTTTAAAGATATTGATGTGCTAAAGCAAGCAGTTGATCAAGGCTTGGAGCAGACGAAAACATCATGGGACGGCATAAGAGGAGTATTTCTGATCCCAGATAATTTGGATTGGGCAAATACGATTCAGACCCATTGGCAACAGTATGAAAGAGAACATGCCGATAAATTTTCCGTTAAAGTTATTAAACATGAAGACGGTGTTGATGATTACTTAGTGTATCGTAATGGAGAATTAGACCAGGAAGCTACCATCGCCTATAATGAAATCAAGTTAGAAGAAGATTTGGAGTACATAAAAGAAAAAATAAATACCACAAAAGAAGCATTGGAACGTATTGCATTTTTGACTGGTACTTCCTTAAAAATGGCAAGTGGCGAAGTAGCAACAATTACAGGCATAGTGGGAATCCTTGGTGTTTTTGGGATAGTTGAAGTAGCTACTGGTGGAACTGCAACAGTATTTGTTCCGGAATTGGCAGGAGCTGTTTCCATAGCAACCAATGGAGCAGTTGCAGTTGCCGGTGCGGCAGTTACAATTGATGGATGGAATAGCCTTAAAGAAGGTTACCAGGGCAACATTATGACAATCCGAGATCGGCCAAGTAGCAAGACTTTTGGTCAGCCAATTGAAGGTAGGATCGGTAATCATAAATATAAAATAAGAGTAGATGCTGAACCAGATTCAAATAACAAGATCCAGATTCAGGCAGGCGGAGGAAAGAGTTCAAGATTGAATGATGAAATAAAATTCGAAAAAATCACTGATAAAAGCAGTATTTATGATCTGATACCTGAAAGTACAAAACGGCTTCTAGGGAAAAATAAGATAAACCAATTGGTAAATAACATCTGGAAAGCCTTTATCTGGTTGAAAACTAAATAGGGAGAGTATTGTATTGTGAGAATTTATATAAGATCTAAAGACGGTCAGAAACCAAAAATAAAAATCGGATACTGGGAATTGGCCGAAAAAATGTGGTATAAAGAAGAAAAAGACCGTAAACTTAGCATTTCTCATGTTGGAAATGACGAATGCTTACAAGAAGATATTTATTTAACATTGGCTAATAACAAATGGCTGAATGATCAGCGCTGGGATGATGATGATAGTGATTTTTATAAAGAGTATATATATACTTATTATTCAAAAGTTCAGAAATTAATTCGATTGGTAACCGAACACGTAGATATTGTTACTGTTGACCAAAGAGCACTATACATCATGGCGATTGAACTCGCTAAATCGGCGAATGGGGTGATTAGCGAGGATCTGGGAGAAACATGGATTAGCGTTGAAGGTTTTGAAAAGAAGCACCAAGACATTTTAAGTTTGAGCTACGATGAGGCAAATGAAATGAGCTTGGAAGAAGCAAAGACGCTGGAGCCAGTCAAAGAGCCATATGATTGGGAAGATGATTAAAAATACGGAGATCAAGGAGTTATAATTGGTGTTTTTTGGTTTTTTGCGATTGCTCCTGAAATTTAACGAAAGATAACAAAGGAAAGAATTTATCTGGTTGAAAACGAAATAGAGAGTATTACATTGTGAGAATTTATATAAAAACTAAAAACGGTCAGAAACCAAAAATAACAATCGGTTATCGAGAGTTAGCCGAAAGGATGTGGTTTAAAGAAAAGAATGGTAAAGAATTAGAACTTTCCCATATTGGAGATGATGAGTGCTTACAGGAAGATGTTTATTTGTCATTAGCTGATGACAAATGGTTAAATAACAGCCAATGGAATAATGATCATAGTAAATTTCATCATGAAAATATAAATACCTACTATTCCAAAAGTCATCATTTGATTCGCATCGTTACCGATCATGTCAACATTCTTACCGTCGACCAAAGAGCACTATACATCATGGTGATTGAGCTCGCTAAATCAGCGAATGGAGTGATTAGTGAGGACCTGGGAGAAACATGGATTGGCGTTGAAGGTTTTGAAAAGAATCACCAAGATATTTTAAGTTTGAGCTACGATGAGGCAAATGAAATGAGCTTGGAAGAAGCAAAGACCCTGGAGCCAGTAGAAGAGCCTTACGATTGGGAAGAAGACTAGTCTAAGTAGTATACAAGCTAAGAATGTATTTGAAAATTCTTAGTTTTTTCTTTGAAGAGATAGGCTTTGAATTTAGGGAAAGTGATCAAGCTAATATATTCAACTCAATGAGAGAGGATCAAGCCAGACAAGCTCGCAATACTAGACAACGCTTCAGTGATTACGAAACAAATTTAAGGTCAATGAATCGCCAGCTTGAAACAGAGCTAGATGAAGTGGCTTCCGCTAAGAAACAAGCTCTGAGGGAGGAAAGCCAATGAGTATAAGAATGCGAGTCGGGGCTTCCAAAGCCCAAGCAGCAAGTACAAGGGCTCTCTGTCGTAAACAGATTGAAGATTATCGCAATCTACAATCTGCAATAAATGATTTCTTGTTGACGACAGATACTTTAAAAGGCGAAGCCTATAAGTCAGCCAGAGCGTACTTCAATAAAGTCTTAAAGCCACTGGGACAAGGTGGAATGCTGCTAGCCGAAGCAGTAGAAAAGGCAGTTCAGAAGTTTCCAGATCAGTATCAGGCTGAAGTAGATCACGGAGACTTAGATGAAGCCGAGCTTGAAAGTAAGATCGCTGAGCTGAAAACTTTAATCAGCAGTGCAAAAAGTATTCTAAACCAGATATCAGATGTTCCAGTCCAAGGATTGCCGGGAGTATCGACAACAAATAATTCTCTGCCAGCGTTAATCAAAGAACGTGAAATAGCCAATACCCAACTAATGATTTCGGGATATGAACAGACCCTAGAGAAACTCAAGATTTTATTGGATAAGTTAAGGGCGTTCAATGCGAAGTCCTCGACAATCTTTAAAGATATTGATGTGCTAAAGCAAGCAGTTGATCAAGGCTTGGAGCAGACGAAAACATCGTGGGACGGCATAAGAGGAGTATTTCTGATCCCAGATAATTTGGATTGGGCAAATACGATTCAAAACTTCCAGAAAGCGAAAGAAGAAGCACACCGTAAGTCGATGATGGAAAAGCTAAAGCCCTATAAAGTATACGCATGGCGGTTTAAAGATCCATCGACGAATAAAGTGACGACTAATTGGTTTATTGATAAAAATGGGGAAAGAATTTTTGATCAAGAACTAGAGGACTTTCTTAAGAAGCACGGCGAAGAATTAAAGGGAGTTTACAAAGAGATTAGTTGGGAAGAGCTTTTAGAATTAGACCAAGCAGCGAGAAGAAAAGGAGACGGGAAGAATTACTTAACCCGACATCAGGTGCCGAATGTTGGCGTGTAGGCACACAAATCAGTGCAGGTGTGGAATCAGTAGCATGGTTTGCACAAAAATCAGGTTTGATGACCATAGGATCCGTAGCGGGTTTAAGATACGCAGGCAAAGGTGTTAAACTATCAAAAGGGAAAATTGGACACGCAAAGATTGGCGAGATCAGCGGTGCTAAACCGATAAATGGTAAAGCAGCAAAGGGTGTTGATCAGGTTGACTTTGGTAACCTTAAAAATAGTAGCAGTGTAATAGAAAAAGCAAAAATTGATCCTTTATATCATGACTTTCCTGCTGCTTTAAATCAGGATATCTTATCTAATCCGATTGTTTATAGATCCGATGGAAGAATTGAATATTTAGCTAAAGGGTCAATTGATGGGATAAACGGCGTCTATCATATAACAGTAAAAAACAATACAATTATTCATCGAACTTTCATTCCTAAAATAGATTGGAAAAGGTTTTCTGAACTTTACGATTTACCAGATTTTAAAAATATACCGCTGTTAGGTAGAGGAGAAATAAAATGACAAAATATCATTATTCGGTATCTGGAGAGTATAAAGATTGGATCAAAATATATAAGAATAATACTTTGGTTCATAATGGATCCTTGCTGGGCTTAATTTTAAATAAAAACGGCAAAATTGTTTTGCGACTAAACTACGGCACAAATCAATATTTTGAAACTGAATTAAAATATAGCAAGGATTTTATAGTCGTGGTGCCGTTAGTTCCTGAAATGTTGAAAGATACTTACAAATACGTACCAATAATTTTTAGTGATGATGAATTTAAAACGTTTCTTGAAGTAATATATGCTGATGTCGAATTATTTAAAAATTTACCAGATTTGAGTAAACAGGATTTATTGAATATGTGGCTATTGTCTTCTTCAATTCAGAAAAATTATTTAAATTTAATCGAAATGGAAAATGATATTTTAAATAGAATTCTTTTCTTGTCCAATGATAAATATGACGTTGGAGATATTAAGTATATTATTAAAGAATTAAAAGGTTCAATTTATAAGATCCCAGAAAACAGCGAAGACGTGGTTTCTTACATAGATAGTGCTGATGGAATTTGTGAGTGGAATGGGTTAATCAAAATTGGTGAAAAAATTCACCTAAAAATCGATGAAGATCACTATGCCGGAATATGAAAACTACCAACAAGAAGGATATTGATCAATTGGTTTTGCTAACCAGTAGGAGTGCTTATTTAGTGGGAGAAAATGTGAAACATGGATAATGATGTTATCAGTGGATTGAGTTCTTTAGACAAACATAAACTTTATATTATCAAAGATTTTCTTATGTCAGAAATTGACCCAGAAGATCAGGAGAATTTTAATAATACAATAGAGTTCGTTAAGGCTAATAATAAAGACAAAAAGAAAAAAATTAAGCACGAACTATATGATGCTAAAAATTACAACAGATTGTTTCTGGACGGCAATCAATATTTAATTTCCAGTTTTGAAAACGAAGTATTAATAATCGATAAAGTAAGCGAAGATCATGGGGTTGACGAGGAGCATACACGAGTAAAGTTGAACCTAAAAACGTTTATTTATATTATAAAAAGCAAAAAAGTTATTTGATATTATTAGATGGTCGAATTAGATGTTTGATTATTTGGTAGAGGCAGTTTAGGATTTTGTTTAAGACTCTAGGAGGTTAACAACGAGAGAAGAAATAATTCAAATATACAAAAAATCCGATAATGACGAGATGGTTCTTTCTTTTGAATTGATACTTAAATTCATTCGAAAATATAGGAAAGTCTTTCAACGATATGTTTATGAATGTACATTGAAAGAAATAATGAAATTCAATGCAAATGATTTTTATTTAGGGACCACAGAAGATAATTTAGTGGGCTTGTTTTTATCATATTCAAAAAAATTGTCTAAGGCTTCTAATAAAGAAATTTGTGGAAACGTAGTTCATTTGATATGGAATATTGCAACATTTACGACTGATTATTTATGTCCAAGCTGCCAAGAATCAAATCTCAGAATTTCGTCGTCCACTGATCATAATCATATTTACGAGACATGTGATAATTGTTTAACAACGTTTGAAAATGGAGAATTCGTTGAGAGACCCGATGAAATGATTCCCGCAACAAAAAAAGAAGTGGACGATTTTTTAATAAATGCAAAGCAATAGAAGTCATCATTGATTAAGCCAATTTTTTCTTATGTAAGGCTATCAATGCTGCCAATATTTTTGAAAAGATCAAATCCAGTGTAAAAATTACTTTATATCTAAGAATTAATACGAAAACTCGAGTTGTATGTCAACCAATTTTCCCACACCAGAAAAGCTCCAGTAAAAACAAGCACAATAATAATTAAAGAGATTCCTAATGCACCGCTGACACATGGTTTTCCAGATATTGTTGATAACTACGCTGGATTTGCTAAAATAACTGATCTTGGTAACGCAAAATTATATCAGATTCAAGGAAGTCAGGACGGAGTAATTGGGCGATTTGAGTGGATAGTACAGGATGGAAGAGTCACTCAAAGAATATTTCTTAGTAACGGGGGACCAATAAAATGACAGATTGGATAAATGAATTTAAAAAAAGCAAAATTCCTTTTAGCTGGAGTGAATTAAAAATAGGTAGATTTGGGTATAGTAACAAATTTTATCTTCCGGCAATAATTGATGATGATGTGGTGATTACATATACCTTAAACTACTTGTCGAAACATGAAAATGAAAATAATCAGTATTTGTGGGATTTAGGCAGTTTAACCGCACCCTATAACGAAAGTGAAATCTACAAATATCTTAGTTTGGTTAGTAGTTCTGAAAGAAAAGATTTAAAAGCTTACTTTAGATGGAGATGGATTTTAGTCAACAATTTAATAAGGGAGCTTTTTGATAAGGATGGCATTGATGCTTTATTAGAAATAACTGAATTTTGGTTAAAACTGGAATCACCAGTCGACAAGCCGTATCAATATCAAGGAGTAAATAATGAACTAACTCTGAGCGAATTTTATACTGATAAAAATTTGCATAAAGTTATTTATGATCACATAAAATGGTTACGTAAAGAGAAAAATAATTTATTGTAATTTAAAGCTCTTCGCTAATCGACATTAACTTTCGAAGGGAGCTAGAAATTGCGGTTTCTGGCTTTTTAAAACTCTTGAATTGATACAAGATATTGTTAAACCGAATGAGAAAGCCATGTCAGAAAAGGAACAGTTATATGAATTGTTAAATATGCTTCAAAGTAGACAGATTGGGATAAAAGATTTTTGATTTGGAAATTGATTACAATGAACTGTCAAAGAGAGAATATGAGATATTTGGAGAAATTTCAGATATTTCCGCTAGATTTTCTGATGATCCAGAAGATTTAAAAATACCCAATGTTTACTATAGCGAAGAACAAATTAGAAATGAAGTGATGAAGATGTGGAGATTATTAAAGAGATAAAATGCGTTATTTCAGCAAAAAATGGTATAATCCAAATAAATAAAGATTTCATTCACCAGGGAAAAAATAAAAGTATCAACAGTAATAAATAGTAGAATTTATTAAATTTGTAATCAGAGAGCAATTATTATTAATGGACATATTCGAAACCAAGACTTATGACTCTGGGCGAGATTTAATGGATAATTTAAGTAAAGAGGCTTTTCTGCTTAGTGAAAATCCATCAGAAGACAATGAATTTGTAAAAGAAAAAAATAGCTTAATTGAAGTTGGTTTTAGTTATTTTGATATTGGTTTAAAACCGCAAATAAAGATGTTTTCTGAGACGAAGACCGTTTTTTTTGGAATCAATCAGAAGCTGGAATGTATCAGTTATCAAAACAGAAACAAATTATTTAGTAACAGTCTATCTTTCCCCCTCTATGAGATATTAGCAGATTCTTGCTCCGAATTTGTGGTATGTATTTGTGAATTAGAGATTCTAGTATATAAAAAAAGCGGAATATTTTTATGGAAAATGGGTTTTGGAGATATCGTAGATGATTATTCTTTATCCGATGAAAAAACTATCATCGTTAAAACTGCTGACGGAAATATAACAGAATTTTATTTAAGCTCTGGGAAGGTAAAGTAATTGAATAATGTTTTCTGAATCTCATAATTTACCGCTGTTAGGTAGGAGATAAGATAATGGATACACGTGAATATAAGATTTTGACAGATAAGAAAGAAATTGATTAATTAATGTGGACGTATTTTTCAATTGTAGATTTTGATATGGTAGGGGTATTGAAATTTTTTGCTAAACGAGAAGGCTTTGGGGTAGATTTAGTTTGTTTATCATTTAAAGATGATCTAGACGAGTATGAAACATATCATTTAGTTAAGCCGCTAGATGATCAACATGTGCTGGCGGAAGTTGATTATCCAGCAAGACCTGTAGACTACTATGCATATTTAGATTTTGAAACTTTTTATGATTATACAGTTGAAGCAGTCATGGATATTCTGGCAGAGGATCCAAAGTGTACGAAGCTGATCCCGTTATTGAGGGAAGTTAAAAAAGGCCTTGGACTAGATTGATCAGAAAAGTATATTAGTCTTGCTGCAGTCCAAAATTATTGATTATCCGATTAAGAATTTCAGGTAGTGAGGTCAGTGATGACAATTCAAAAAAGGAGATTCTAATGACACTTAGAGAATATGACGTTGTGATTAGCACAGAAGATATTGATGAAAATGTAAAAGTAGGAACCAAGGGAGTGGTCGTTATGGTACTGGATAAAATTCGAGAAATATATGAAATTGAATTTTTTGATGCCAACAAAGATACAATCGAGGTTATGGAAGTTAGTGGAACAAAATTATATCGATGACGATCTTTAAAGATATTGGCGAATTAAAACAGACAGCGTGTCATCGATCGAATGAAATTTTCTTAAAATCCATCAGTCTGATTGTTTTTTGGTTAACGGTTTAGAACAAAAAGAAATCAACGGCACCAAATTGAGGTATGATAAACTTAAACATTGATGATTATTCTAAAAGATGCAAGAAGATGCGAAGAAAGACGGTAAGACAATAGAGATCCATGGCGGTCCAATGGATAATACTGGCGGAAAGTAAATTCAAAAAAGCTGTCACGAAGACAGCTTTCGATGGCCCCTGTGGGGTTCGAACCCACAACCTACGGTTTCGAAGACCGGTACTCTATCCAGTTGCGCTAAGGAGCCATCTACTATCTTACTTCGAAGCAACAATTTTTTCCAGTAAATCGGGCTCAAATTTTTGAGATTTAAGCATCGCAACTTCGCATTTATAAGGAGAATGTCCGTCTACCGCAGGCGTTTCAAGGATTTTCGGAACTGATTTTAACGCTTCATAATGAGCAATATAATTCAAAGTTTCAAAGCCAATCGTCCCAAAGCCAATGTTTTCGTGGCGATCCTTGTGCGCACCTTGAACATTTTTGGAGTCATTAAGGTGGAGAACTTTCAGCCGCTCTAATCCGATGATTGAATCAAATTCTGCCAAAACTCCGTCGAAATTGTTTTTGATGTCATATCCAGCATCACTGGTGTGACAAGTATCAAAAGTAACAGATAAATGTTCGTTGTATTTGACCCCGTCAATAATTTCGGCAAGCTGTTCAAAGCTAGTTCCGACTTCGCTGCCTTTACCTGCCATGGTTTCAATTGCAATTTGAACTTTTTGGTCGGGCGCGATTACTTCGTTTAGCCCTTTAATCACTTGGGCAATCCCGGCCTCAACGCCAGCTCCTATGTGTGATCCAGGGTGAAGGACAATTTGCGTTGCACCTAATGCCTCTGAGCGCTGAATTTCTTCTTTTAAAAATTGGACGCCGAAATTAAAAATGTGCTCTTTTGCGGTGTTGGCAAGATTAATTACGTATGGAGCATGCACTATTAAAGGAGCAATGCCGTTTTCTTTCATCAAAATCTGCCCAGATTCAATTTGCGGCAAGTTTAAAGGAGTCCGCTTGGTATTTTGCGGCGCACCGGTGTAGATCATTAGAGTGTTTTCCTGATCGCTAAGTGCTCCTTTGACAGATGAAATCAACATTTCTGAACCGGAGAACGGTTGAACTGAACCTATTAACATTTTTTCTTCTTTCTATTGTTTAGTCTATGATATCATTAAAGGAAATAAAAGTTTAATAGGATTAAAATGGTAGAGACATGGGATCAGGCGGCCGCCAGAGGATTAAAAGAATTAGCTGTTTTAGAAGCTAAAGAGAAAATCCATGACGAGTTGCCCAAAATTCAAGATTTGAAGCTTCCAATACTTTCACTTTCGGAGCAGTTAGAAGTTTCCAAAAAAATAATTGAACATTATCAAAAGCAGAATTACCGGGTAAATTTGAAATTGTATACTCCTGCCGCGCGTTTTAAGTATTTAAATTTATTTGGTGCTTCTGAATTGAGCCAGCCGGTTTATGATGAAACGGGTAATTTTGTGTTGCCTGCAAGTAACTCGGCCCAAATTTTGGTAATTCAAAACTTAATTTATTACCAAAAAGTTGAATCGCGGCAAGAAACGAAAATTGCTTTTCAATTAACCTGGGATCAAGAGTTGGCTATTAATAATCCTGTTAAATTACATCAAAATTATTTCCAAGAAGATTAAATTAGGTAGAGACTTTTTAGCGAGAAGGATATATGATGTAGGCAGGAGGTTCTTTTATGAACAAAGAAGTGTACAAGGATTATTTTTTTGATGCTAATGGGTACGACATTCAAGATGGGGGCTACAAGGAGTTAGAGGAGCCAAAGACTCCAGCAGTTCCTTTGGCAGTCCCGGAACTTTTAAAACCGGACCGCGAAACGCAAACGGATATCTATTATACAGTTTGTGCGCAAACGGGAGAGACGGAAATTTTGCCAGGTGAAAAAACTAAGACATGGGGTTATAATCGTTCCATTCTAGGCCAAACAGTGGTATTCCCAGTTGGTAAGCATATTCATGTGACCTTGCAAAATCGCTTGCCAGAAATTACTACATTTCATTGGCACGGCTTGAATGTTTCTGGTCCTTACGTTGACGGAGGTTGCCACGCACCAGTTTATCCGGGTGAAGATTCTGAGATTGATTTCACTTTGAATCAACCTGCATCGACCAACTGGCTGCATGCTCATCCGTGTCCTGCAACCGCAGAGCAAGTTTATAAAGGTCTTGCAACAATGGTTGTAGTTACCGATCAGCATGAAGCAAGTCTAAGCTTGCCAAGAACTTATGGGGTTGATGATATTCCAGTGATTTTACAAGATCGGACTTTTCATGAGAATAATCAATTAGATTACCGCACGGATTATGATCCGGATGGGGTTTTAGGTGTAACGCCATTGGTTAACGGAACGGTGAATGGTTATTTTGATGTCACTGCTAAAAAAATGCGGCTGCGTTTACTTAATGGTGCAAATCGTCGAGAATGGCGACTGCATTTTAGTGATGATTTAGAATTCGTTCAGATTGCAGGAGATGGCAGTCTATTGCCAAAACCCGTTCATTTTACGAAGCTAATGCTGACTTGTGCTGAAAGGGCGGAGCTTGTGGTTGATTTTAGTAAGTACAAGCCAGGCGACGAAGTTATTTTGTATTCAGATCAGACCCCGATAATGACTTTTCGAATCAAAGAATTTACTAACGATCAACATGTTGAAGTGCCAGACGAGCTTTTAAAAATCGAGGTGCCAGCTGTTGATCCCGAGACTCCTGTGCGCAAGGTTGTAATGTCTGGCATGGACGAGTCAGTAATGATGGATCACAAGAAGTTCAAGATGGACCGAATTGATGCTGAACAAGAAGTTGGATTGGTTCAGTATTGGGACGTTTCAAATACCAACGGTCGCAAAATGGGAATGGTGCATCCATTTCACTGTCATGGGATGAGTTTCTTGGTGATATCTCGTAATGGACACGATCCTTATCCAAATGAACGCGGATTTAAAGATACTGTTGGGGTTAATCCAAGTGAAACGGTTCGGATTTTGGTTCGCTTTGACCTGGCAGGCCTGTACATGTATCATTGCCATATTTTAGAGCATGAGGACGGCGGCATGATGGCACAGATTGAGACTTTTATTCCGGGTAAGCCGCGGCCGCATTATGAATTGATGACAATGGATAAATTGATGAAGGCATTTTCTGAAGAACGAGGTATTCCAGAAGATGAGCTTTGGTTACCAGGAATGGATTCGTATCATAAAATGCATATGGATATGTAGAAAGAGGACACCTCAGTTTTTGCTGAGATGTTTTATTGTATAAAGGAGGATTTAAATGACTTTTCCAAAGAATTTTCTCTGGGGCGGCGCGACAGCTGCTAATCAGTGTGAGGGTGCGTATGATGTCGATGGCCGCGGGTTAGCCCGCACTGATATTACAACTGCCGGGAGTTTGAATCAGCGGCGGCAAGTGACTTATGAATTTCCTGATGGAACGACGGGTAAAGGAGACAAAGTTCCAAAAAATGCTCATGGAGCAGTTTTGCCAGGCGAGTATTATCCTAATCAGGTGGGAATTGATTTCTATCATCACTATCAAGAAGACATTAAATTGTTTGCTGAAATGGGATTTAAGACCTTCAGAATGTCAATTTCTTGGTCGCGGCTTTTTCCTAACGGTGACGAAGAAAAACCGAATCAAGCAGGGCTAGATTTTTACCGGCGAGTCTTCGAAGAACTGCGTAAGTATCAGATTGAGCCGTTGGTAACCATCTGGCATTTTGATACGCCACTTTACTTAGAGGAGCACTATGATGGGTGGAATAATCGAAAGGTAATTGATTTTTTTGTTAAGTTTGCGACCACCGTTTTTAAAGAGTACAAGGGACTTGTTAAATATTGGTTGACTTTTAACGAGATTAACAACACGATTCAATTTCTAGATATGTTTGGTGATAGTGCGACAGAAAAAGATTATCAGGACGCTTATCAGCAGCTACACTATCAGTTTGTGGCCAGTGCGCGGGCTGTGAAAATTGGTCATGAGATTGACCCAGAAAATCAGATTGGATGCATGATCTGTGGAATCGCAAATTATCCTCTAACGAGTGATCCAAAAGATATCATGCTAAATCGTCATGTTTGGGAGAAGAATATTTTCTATTGTGGCGATGTTCAGTGTAAGGGTGAATATCCAACGTTTGCCAAGAGATTATGGGACGAACACGACTTGGCTCTTGATATCACACAAGTTGATTTGGCCGATCTAAAGGCTGGCACGGTTGATTTGTATACTTTTTCCTATTATATGTCAAACGTCGTTTCGACCCACAATGACCCGGATGCCGAAAAAGTCAGTGGCAATTTTGTGATGGGCCTTAAAAATCCATACTTGAAATACTCTGAGTGGCAATGGGCTGATGATCCACTTGGCTTACAGTACTACTTAGAAGTTGTGAACGACCGTTATCATCTTCCTTTGATGGTCGTTGAAAATGGCTTGGGCGCGATTGACAAAGTGGAAGCTGACGGGAAGATTCATGATCCTTACCGCATTGATTATTTCAGAGGCCATATCGCGGCGATGGGGGCAGCGATTGATAACGGCGTCGACTTGATCGGCTACACTCCTTGGGGCTGTATTGATCTAGTATCGGCTGGCACAGGTCAGATGTCCAAGCGCTATGGAATGATTTATGTTGATCTCGATGACGAAGGTCACGGCACGATGAAACGCAGTAAGAAGGATTCGTTTGACTGGTATCAAAAAGTCATCGCCTCTAATGGAACAGATTTAGCGTAAATAAAAAATGGAACTCTTTGCGGGTTCCATTTTTTAGTCCAGCGAGCTGAAATCGGAGTTAAACATTTCTTGAAATGAAAAAATTCCATCTTCATAGAAGAACTTCAAAATACAGCAATTTTCATAATGTAAGTACTCATGGCTAGCTTCATGTTGCTGCCATGCACGGACAAAACTGCGTATTGTTCCTCCATGAGACACAACAAGTTTGTTGGGCGAGTTATCAGTGGTGACAATTTCCATCATTGTTGCGGTAATTCTTTTTTGGACGTCTTGATCACTTTCTCCGCCGAAAAGTGGGAAGAAATCAGTGTCATGATTGTAAGGATACATGTTGACGGGCTGAGCTTCAAAAGTACCATAATTCCATTCTCTTAAACCTTTTAGGCGTTGATACGGCAAGTCAGTTACCAGTTCCAGGGTATCTGATGCTCGCTCGGAGGTTGACGCGTAAGCACGATCAATTCTGATTTTGCGATCAGTGAAGTAGTGTTCGGCGATTTTTGCTTGAGCAATTCCCTTTTCCGTTAGCGGTGAGTCAG
The DNA here is from genome assembly GCF_033095985.1 of Xylocopilactobacillus apicola. Taxonomy (NCBI): domain Bacteria; kingdom Bacillati; phylum Bacillota; class Bacilli; order Lactobacillales; family Lactobacillaceae; genus Xylocopilactobacillus; species Xylocopilactobacillus apicola. Next base: position 1,842,499 of record NZ_AP026802.1, on the reverse strand, counting down.
ACCAGCCTTGAATGCGGTCTTGTGAGTTAAACAATGTTTGAGCGTGGCGCATGAGATAAATCGTTTGGTGCATTTTAAAATTTCTCCTCTTTTTTTATTTCTTCTAATAAGGTAACACAAAAAGACTCGAAGTTGTGTGCTACAATGATGAAAAAAGAGGAGGATAAATCAAACGATGATAGAACCATTGTTTTTGAGCCCCAGCTTTCAGCCGAAAATTTGGGGCGGGCGCAAGTTAGAGACGGTTTTTAATTATCAAATTCCAGCCGGAAAGATTGGAGAAGCGTGGGCGATTTCAGCTCATCCCCATGGTCCGAGTAAAATTCAAAACGGACCACTTGCAGGCGAAGAATTAAATGAAGCTTTTAAATTACACCCGGAATATTTTGGTAATCCGAAGGAGAAAGTTTTTCCGTTATTAACCAAAATTTTGGATGCTGATGCAAGTTTGTCGGTGCAGGTTCACCCGGATGACGAATATGCCGAAGTTCATGAGCATGAACTGGGAAAGACGGAGTGCTGGTACGTAATTCAAGCTGACCCAGACTCTTATCTAATTTATGGGCATCATGCTAAAAATCGGCAGGAACTTGCTGAAATGATCAATAAAGGTGAGTGGGATCAGCTTTTGCGTAAATATCCAGTCAAGACAGGAGATTTCATTTACGTTCCGAGCGGCACTATTCACGCTTTAAACAAGGGCATTATGGTGCTTGAGACCCAGCAGTCAAGTGACACAACGTATCGACTGTATGATTATGATCGCGTGGATGAGAAAACGGGAGAGAAGCGGGAATTACATTTGCAACAATCAATCGATGTCACGACGGTCCCCAATGTTGATCCCAAACTTAATGTTAAAGAGCAACAGCGCGGAGCATCGACTTTCACGACTTATATCGAAGCGCCGATATCACCGTTTTTTAGTGTTTGGCAGTGGCGCATCAAAGACCGTCAAAAATTAACGCACCAGCGAGCTCCGTACACTTTGGCATCAGTTATTGAGGGCAAGGGCAGCTTGAGCGTTGATGGCAAAGATTATCCAATTCAAAAAGGTGTGCATTTCATTATTCCAGCTCAGGTTTCAACTTGGGAGCTGGCGGGCGATTTGCAGATTATTGCCTCAGAGCCAAATAATAAGTAAATGCAAAAAAGAACTGATTGATTAATTTCAGCTCTTTTTTTCAACTCTTAAACTTGGCATCTGCGCAGTTATTAATCTGCGGGCAAAATTCAGATCAGTTAACCAAGGTTTAATCTGACTTTTTGTTAAAATCACCGGCATCCGTTCATGAACAGCTTTGACGCTGACATTTGGTTCAGTGGTGAGAATAACGCTGCAGGCAACGTTATTAAAATAAGCATAAAATCCTGCGAGATAAAGATTTTGTTCATTGCCGTAATCGAAAAGGTATTTCTGATGCAGTTGATCCCATTCATAAAAACCAGTTGCTGGAAAAACACAGCGTGATTTTAAAAAGGGATTTTTGAATAATACTTTAGATTCTACTGATTCCCTGCGCGCATTAATTACTAATTGGGTTGGCTTAAAGCCAGGAAATCCCCATTTCATTGCAACTACGCAGATTTTTTGATCTTTTATGATAATAGTTGCGGGATTTGAACCGGGAGTCACCTCACCAATCGCTGGCTTTTCCCCTTGTGTAGCAGCTAAATCATAAATTCGTTTAATTTCTGGATTTTGATTTAGCTCAAATTGATAACGACCGCACATTTAGTTGCCCTGCCAGCCTGCAATATCACTTGGACTAAATTCATAGTCTAATTTCTGGTGGTAGGATTTTTCATAAGCTGCGGATTTTTGGGCGTAATCTTTTGCCATCATCATGTTGGTATTGTGTTCAATATTTTGGTCGGGGTCAGGGTAAATCGTTGGCAAAACGTGGACAACGTAGCGGACTTTTTTGAATTGTTGATTATCGTCTTGAGCTAGATCTTGAATTTCAACAAAGCAGGAAATAATTGGGACATTTAGTTTCGCAGCGAAATAATAAGCACCACGCTTAGGCGGACGAGGGAGACGGTAATTAAACCACATCTCCTGCTCAGGATAGATGAGAACGTAGTTTCCTTTTTGAAAAGTTTCCTGTAAAAGTCGGGGAAAAGTGGCCTTTAAATAACGAAAACTTTTACTAAGAGGAATAATATCGTCATAATTCATAAAAAAACCAAGCAAACCAGTCATTTTCAAATTAGTTGGTTGGCTGACAACAAAAAGTCGACGGTGTTTTTTTGCAACTAATTTCCTGATGGCGGTGTTATCAAGGGGATTAAAATGATTACAGGTGATAATCCCGCCTTGCGGCAACTCAGAAATTTTACTGGCAGGTTCAATGATCGTGTTAGAGTTAACAATGTCGGTTAAAGCTCGCATCGAAAAGCGAGCGAGCCAGTTTTTAACGTGATAAGAAAGCGTTGAACGGTGGGCAAGAAAACTATGAATCAACTGATCTTCTTCCTCAACACTAAGAGTTGGATCAGCAACTTCAACCTTGTCGTTAAAAAGTTGATGATCTGCATTTTGCTTGATGTTATCAATTACTTGACTTTTATCGCCTCCAATAATCATACGTGAATTTGAACTCCTTGTTGCAGCACTTTTTTGAACGTCACTGGATAATCAGGCGTTTCTTCAACGCGTTTAATTAATAAATCCTGACGTTCTTGGTCGTGTTGTTTTTGTTCAGCAGAATATTCAGCTTTAATTTTTGCAACCTCATCATAATAGGGAGTTTCACGTGATGATTCCCAGAAGAGATCTTCAAAAGGTACCTTGTCATAATTCCATGGTTTGCCAAATAAATTGTAATGAACGATATGAGGTTTAAAATTCATGGAAATAACATGTTCGGTTTGCACATCCCAGCGCGGATCGAGATAGAGTGTTTTGCCAAAACAAAGAGCATTTAAGTAATCTTGATCAGGAGCAATTAATTTAAAATGATATTTGTTTAGAAGATCCATAAATTTTTCGCTAAAATGTTGCGCGCGAAGAGCTTTTAAATTCATGAGTAAAACTCCTGAATTAATATAGAAGTTCTCATCCACTGCAAGAGCATCGCGTGCGTATTTGCGTCCGCGTGGATCGTGGGTGATAAAAGCATCCGGAACTGCTCCGATTAAATTGTCAAGAAGATCTTGGTCATATAATTTAGCTGGATCGGTATTAATAACGGTGTCGCCGTCTAAATAAATTGCTTTATCGTATTGGGGAAAAAGATCAGCAATAAACAAACGATAATAAATCGTAAAAGTAACGAAATCTGCTCGTAATGGATTTTGGTCATTGTTAAGATCTTGCTGCAAATCATTTTCCAACTGCTTGAAATTAACACGGATATTATCTTGAGCAAATTGCTGCAATTTGGTTATATTATCGGCTGCCAATTCTTGATAAATAATAGTTATTTCGTAAATATTAGCGGGATTAGCAACTTTTCCTAGAGAGTTCAAAGAAGCTGCTAAGTATGGTGCATAAGTATCATTAATGCCATAAAAAATGGGAATAATTTTAGTCATCTATTTTTTCCTTTAATTTTAAGTATTCTTCTAGAACATCGTCAAAAGCATGTTCGTGCAAAACATCATGCATGCGCTCGATTTGCCATGGCTTGACCTTTTGAACGCGAAAAGGTCGGAAGTGGAAGGTGTTAGAAAAATGGCGGAAGACCGTGTCGTAGTGCAGTTCGTGCTGCTCATTATATTCGTCTCCGACAATTCTTTTAGTGTGACAGAGCCGATTAATTGCCGATTGATCTGGCATTAACATCCACCGAGTACGGCAAACTCTGCGACATTTAGCGAAAAGTCCGTTTTTACGGATTAAATCCATGTTTAAAAGCAAAACTCCGGAGTTGAGGTAATCAAATGGCCTAGCTTCATGGTGAAACCACCATTTACCATATTGATCGAGTGTCCCGACTATTTCATGATGATGGAGATCTTGATAGTAGTAATCCTCAAAATTTCGATGACATAAAACATCAGTGTCGAGATAAAGAATTTTGCTTGGAATCTCTGGTAACTCGTCGGCATAAAGTCTAAGCATACAGTTCGGAGTAAAGAAAGTATTCATATTCATGACAGGCTTTTCTTGATTAAATAGGTACGTGATGTCGATTTTGGTTACCGAACTTTCAGGATTTCGCTTTTTAACGACCTGATCTAGCAAGATAATTGTTGCATCATCAATGGGATGATAAACTTTTTTGCGTTGATGGATTTGAGCGGTTAATACGAAAATATTCAAAGCCTCTGGATTGTATTTAAGGAGCGATAAAATTGAAGTAATCAGACCATCTCGGATCTTTTGATCACCACAGTATAGGATATTCATTGATTGATGTCTCCTTTAAATTGGTAGTGGACGTATTCATAAGTGCTTAGACAGCTCCTTTTTTCAAGGCATGCTTGAACCTTATCGCGCAGCTCTTTTTCTTGGGCAATTTTGGATTGGTCTTGATTCCAGGTAATTGGACCGTCGAGATAAACGGTCACTTTAGGTTTTTTGCTCCAGCGCCGATTTTGAAAAGTCGTGGTTTTACAATAAACCGGCGCTCCTGTTTCGATCGGGTAATGAAATGATCCCAACTCAAGTGGCCGAATTTTGGTGTAATAGGGCCAGACGTGGGCTTCGGGATAGATAAACATCGCTTTTTTCTTTTTAATTTTGTCCAGGACCGCACGATTAAAATCAAGCAGGCGATGGCGATTGCTCGGAATTGGCACAACTCCGCCATATGGAAGGAGCGGACCAATCACCGGAATCGCGAGATTTTCCGGCGCCACAATTGCAGCCACTTTCGTAAGAGGGACCAATAAAAAAATGGTAAAACTGTCACCCATCGGAAGGGTATGATTGCCGTACACAAAATATCCCTGATTGATATTCTTTAGAAGATCTTTGTTTTCGACCTTTAAATGAAGAAATATTATCGCATAAAACCATGCAATAATTTTGGCGACTAGACTAACAGCAGGAGCTAGTAGACTGTAAGTCAAGCGATCAGTGGAGTAATTATAATCATCTGGCAATTGATAGTTTTGGTGCTTCAAGGTTACCACATCTTCTTTAAAAGAATGATAAAATGTAGTTAACTTAGAGGGTGAGGTAGACATTTCGTGCAAACCTCCGGAGATCTTTTTCGAAGTCGTACCTGTCATTCGGTGCAATTTTGGTCACTAGAAAAAAATAGCTCATTACTTGAGTGACGATTAGTGAAACAAAGTTCTGAAATGCCTCTTTATCTTTCGAGCCAGTAAGATCTTTATATTTATGCCACATTAGACGCATCAGTTTATCTTGTTTCTTACTTAAAGAGCTTAGGGCGGCCGCTTTAACATCTTCGTTGGTCAAAGCTTGGGAAATTAAAATGATAATTATTTCCGAATTTCTATACATGAAATAAAATCTTTCACTAATGAGATAATAAATTCCTTCTTCAACGTGATCAGCACTGAGTTTTGTTTCCCTTAAACTATTTAGAAATTGATCGGCATAAGTTGGAATCAGTTGCTTGATGACTGGACTAAGAATGGAATTTAAAAGCTCTGCCTTGCTGTGAAAATATTTGAAAATAATTGCTTGGCTTACATCGGCATCTTGAGAAATTTCATTAGTGCTGGTCTTATCATAACCCTTGGTTGAAAAAAGCTTAATCGCTGAAGCTAGAACTTTTTGTTTACTAGCGGGCATTTCATCTGTGTTGTACCAGTAATTTAAATTTGTAGCTAATTTATTTTCCATACGTATCCTTTTGGAGTGATTAATCACTAACCCAGATCATACCAGAAAGAAGTTTAAAAAACAATTATCATAATGGTTTAAGGAGGCATATAATGAATTTAATTTTCCAGCCAGAGGTTGCGCAAAAGAAGCCGCACGGCAGTAATAACTGTCCTTTTTGTGAGCCGTCCGATCTCACAGATATTCTTGATCAAGAAGGGGACTGTATCTGGGTGGTTAATAAGTATCGTACTTTAAAAGATGCTTGGCAGACTTTGATCATTGAAACTAATCAGCACGATGGCGACTTCTCTAATTACACTCAAACCCAGAATCGGGCAATTATAAAATTTGCCTATTCAAAGTGGCAGGAAGTTATTGCCAGCGAAAAATTTCGCAGTGTTTTGTTTTATAAGAATTTCGGGCCGCACTCGGGAGGGAGTTTAACGCATCCGCATATGCAAATTGTCGGTCTTGATCAGATCGATGTCTTAGATAATGTGGCAATTGATAACTTTACAGGCATCAAGGTTTGGGAGCAAGGTGGAGTAAAGGTGAATCTCTCGACTCAGCCGATCGGTGGATTTTTGGAAATTAACTTCTGGCTGGATTCGGTTAAAGCGCTCGACTCATTTGCTGATTCCTTGCAGATTGTGGTCCGTTATTTAATGAACGATTATTTGGAAGGGCGTATGGATTCTTATAATTTGTTTTTCTATCAATTTCCAGGCCAAGTATTGGTCAAGATTTTGGCGCGCTATGTGACTTCTCCGTACTTTGTTGGCTATAAAATACCGCAAGTTAATGATGAAAAGACAATGGAACACATCAAAAATCAATTAGGACAGCTGTTATGTTAAAAAATAAAAATATCACCCTCTACGTGACGGGCAGCATTGCCGCTTATAAAGCTTTAACTTTGACACGCTTATTAGTCAAGGCCCAGGCCAACGTCCGAGTTGTTATGACCGAAGCAGCGCAAAAATTTGTGACACCTTTAAGCTTTCAGACGCTTACCAAGAATCGTGTTTTGACTGACTCTTTTGAAAGCGTTAATCCAGCGGTAGTTGATCACGTCGAGTTAGCGCGTTGGAGCGATTTGGCGATTATTGCTCCAGCAAGTGCAGATTTTATTGGCAAAATGGCGCAAGGACTTGCCGACGACATGGCTTGTTTAACACTGCTTGCAACTAATGCGCCGAAATTTATTGCACCTGCTATGAACGACCAGATGTGGCTCAGTCCAGCTGTTCAGCGAAATGTTCACATTCTACAAAACGACGAGGTTCATTTTATTGACCCTGATACAGGATTTTTGGCAGAAGGGTACGAAGGCAAAGGGCGGATGGCAGAGCCTGCAGAAATTGTCAACTCGCTGATAGCTTTTTCAAATTTATCGAAGGAACTTGTTGGAAAGAAAGTCGTCGTAACTGCTGGTGGGACGCAGGAAAGAATCGATCCCGTTAGATTTATTGGTAACGATTCTTCGGGCAAAATGGGTTATGCGGTGGCGCGGGCTTTTTTGGCGCGTGGGGCAGAAGTCACTTTAATCAGTGGTCCTACGAAGCTTACGCCTCCAAATAATGTTAAATTCATTTCAATTGAGAGTGCAGCAGAATTACAAGATCAGGTAATCAAAAATTTCGCTACAAGTGATATCTTGGTGATGGCAGCTGCAGTGGCCGATTTTAAACCAGTAAAACAATCAAAACAAAAGATCAAAAAAGATCCAACTAACGATCGTTGGACCTTAGAATTGACGAAAAATCCTGATATCTTACAGGCGGTAGCCAAGATTAAACGCTTAAATCAAGTGACCGTTGGCTTTGCAGCCGAAACGACGGACCTGATTAATCATGCAACTAAGAAATTATGCGAAAAAAGCTTGGACTTGGTCGTGGCAAACGATGTCTCTCAGCCAGGAGTCGGCTTTAACGTGGATACTAATCAAGTTACTTTTATTAGCTCAGATAAAACTGTTGAATCGACTGAATTGCTAACCAAAAGTGAAATCGCCGAATTGTTGGTGGATAAAGTAATCAAAAAAACAGCTAAATCAAATTCGATTTAACTGTTATTTTTTTAAAGTTCAAGATTTTGCTGAGCTAAAGTTTCATCAATATTGCGAGCCACTTCATCGTGAACTTGAACTCCCTGAGCAATAAGCTCATCAATTTTGTCAGCAAATTGGGGCAGGAATTCCTTGTTAGCGACTAACATTTCGTCAAGCAGATCTTTGGCTTTTTGACCGCTAGGAATCAGGGGATTCATAATGAAAGCTTGGAGTGCTAAGCCATAGTCGCCAGTCACTGCTGCTTTGTCAATCACCAACTCCATGTTTTTCATCAATTGAATCCAACCGCGTTCAGCAGGCTGGAAAGGGCCAAATGTTAGCGGAATTGCGCCCGCAGCACCAATTTGAGCTGAGACTTCAACGGTATGATCACTTGGTAGATCTGGGATTGCACCGTTATTTAAAGTCGATACAACCATATGCGTACGCTTATCAGCGTAGATCGAAGCGATCGATTCGCAAGCAGCATCAGAATAGTGAGCTCCACCACGTTCAGCTAGTTGTTTTGGCTTGTAATTGAGATTGGGATCTTGATACAACTTGAATAGTTCATGCTCAATTTTGATAACTTCTTGTGCTCGAGTAGCACCATTATCAAATTCTTCTAAACTATGATTAAGCATTTCCTCTTGCCGGTAGTAATAACGATGATAACCACAAGGAATCATCTTCATTTGTTCAAGCTGCTCTTTAAAGAAGTTAATTTCGAAAATATTCTTTGGCAGACCAGCGTCCTTGCCTTCATACATTTTATCGATGATTTCCATCGTTACTTCTTTGCCGGTTTTATCCCATACTCGATGCCAGTGGAAGTGATCGATGCCCGCAAATTTATAGGTCAAATCTTTCAATTCACGCCCAATTGTCTGCGGCTCAGTCATCATTGCCATTACTGGTACATTACAAAGTCCAATGACCCGCGGCCATTTGCCATAATGTTGAATGGCTTCAGTGATCATTCCACTTGGGTTGGTGAAATTAATTAACCATGCATCTGGGCATAATTCCTTCATGTCCTTAACGATGTCTAAAATAACTGGCACGGTCCGAAAAGCTTTAAAAATTCCACCCGCACCATTAGTTTCCTGGCCCAAAAATCCATAGCTGCCGGGAATTCTTTCGTCTTTAACCCGTGCTGCCATTAAGCCAACTCGAAATTGAGTGGAGACGAAATCGGCGTCTTTTAAAGCTGCGCGGCGATCTAGTGTGGTGATGATTTTCCAATCGAGACCAGATTTCTTCACCATTCTTCTGGCCATTTCGCCCACGATGTTTAACTTCTTTTCGCCTGCAGGAATATCAACCAGCCAAATTTCTTTGATTGGCAGTTGATCTTGCCTTTTAATGTATCCTTCGATTAATTCAGGTGTATAACTGGATCCTCCACCAATTGTCACCATTTTTAGTTGATTTCTAGTCATCTATATTACCTCCGAATTAAGAATAGCTTGTGGGATTGATCCCAGGTCAAGCTAAATTTTTTGGTAAATAAACTTAGGAACTTGCGGCACAAAAGGTAAATTTTTCTGGTTAAGTTGGTTATAGAGGTAAATGAATCCGTTTTTTGCTTGGCTGCGAAAACAAAAATCAACGGTGGGGATGTTCATTAATCTTGCGATTTCGCTATCATCACTACCGATCACAAAACAGTCCTCGGGCACTTTAACTTGGTTGAGTCTTAAAGCGCTAATAAATTGGGCGGCAACATAATCAGAGTAAAAGATCATCGCAGTTGGACGATTTTTCTGGGCAAGCCATTTTTGGGCGACGTCTTGACCAGCATGAGATTGCTGTCCATAAAAAAGTTGATAACTGTGGTCACTTGCTTGATGTTGCAGCGAAAAGTCCTTGATCGCTTGGATGCGGGCTTTAGTGTTTTCGTTTCGCTCTAATGAGAAAACATGCCCCACGCGTTCAAATCCTTTGTTGTAAAGCTTCTCTAAAATTTTGAAATAAATAGGATAGTGGTCAACATAGTTTGAATAAATATTGGTATTCTTGACGCGTTGCCAGGTGGCAATTGGAGCAAATTGGGTGTAGGAATTGATTAAATCCCATTCGTTAATTCTCGTTAAAATAAACGCTGCATCTAGAAGATGATTAGCGAGCGATTCTAGAATTTTTTGTTCGTTTTTGGCATTTTTAGTGAAAAACACAGTCGTGTTGTAGTTATAACTTGCGGCCATGCTGTTAAAAATATTGATAAATTCTCCCATCAAAGGGAAGTAATCAGCAGATAGGAAACCAATGGTTTGCGTTTTACAATTTCGAAGATTTTTGGCAACCTGATTTGGAGTGTAGTTAAGCTCTTGCATCGCATTAAGAATTATTTGTCGTTTTTCAGAGCTAACATAACCATTTCCGCTAGTGACGCGCGAAATAGTTGATTTAGAGAAACCAGTTTTTTTAGCAATGTCATAAATCGTTGTAATGTTGAACACCTCCTAACTCCAATTATAACGAAAAAATCCCCACTAAGGGGGATTAATTGTTATAAACTAACGTTTCCAGCAAACTGACTGTTATAAAGATCGGCGTAGAACCCATTTTTTTCAATCAATTCATGATGGTTGCCAGTTTCGATGATCGATCCGTGATTCATGACGATAATCTTATCGGCGTCTCTAATTGTTGAAAGCCGGTGAGCAACGACAAAGCTGGTCCGATTTTGAAGCAGGCGGCCCATCGCATGTTGGATGTGAATTTCGGTTCTCGTATCAACGGAACTAGTTGCCTCATCTAGAATTAAAATTTCAGGATTAGCGACAAAAGCGCGGGCAATTGTGAGCAATTGCTTTTGTCCTTGGGAAATGTTAGAAGCCGATTCGTCTAAGACTGTTTGATATTCGTCAGGGAGTTGACGTACAAAATCGTCGACGTGGGCAGCTTTCGCGGCAGCAATGATCTCATCATCAGTTGCATTTTCATTTCCGTATTTAAGATTATCCCAAACTGTTCCATTAAATAGCCATGTATCTTGTAAAACCATCGCAAAATGTGAGCGGAGTTCTTCACGGGTAATATTTCGAGTATCTTTTCCGTCAAGGCGAATTGAGCCGCCTTGAATGTCATAGAAGCGTTCTAATAGGTTGATGATTGTAGTTTTTCCAGCGCCAGTTGGTCCAACGATGGCAATCATTTCTCCTGGTTTAACCGATAGCGAATAATCTTTTAGAAGTGGAACATTTTCTTCGTATTCAAAGACTACGTGATCCATTTCGATTTTGTTATCAGTTTGTTGATCCGAAACATCAACCTTAGTATCTTTCATGTCTGGTTCATCTAAGACCTCAAAGACCCGTTCAGCTGAAGCAACAGCGGTTTGAATTGAGTTGGTAATATTAGCTAGCTGGGTGATCGGTTGCGAGAATTGTTGAGTGTATTGCAGGAAAGCCTGAACGTTACCGAGAGTAATTTTTCCCTTAGTAACTTGAATTCCGCCATAGATTGCAACGAAGACGTAACCAAGGTTAGAAACGAAATTCATTAATGGCATAATTAGTCCAGAAATCATCTGTGCTTTCCAAGAAGATTGATAAAGTTTTTCGTTTTCTTCATTAAATGGTTTAATTGCTTTATCTTCTTGGTTAAAACTTTTGTCGATCAGTTGACCTGCATAATTTTCTTCAATCTGATTGTTTAAAAGACCTAAGCTCTTTTGCTGCTGGATAAAATGCTTTTGTGAGCGCGGAGCAACTAGTCCAACGACTACTAAACTTAAAGGAATAGTGATAAGAGCAATCAAGGTCAGTTGCCAGCTGATTGTTAACATCATCCAAAGTGTTCCTAAAAACATGGTAATGCTTGTGATCAGCTGAGTTAAATTCTGTTGGAGCGTGCCAGCGATATTATCCATGTCGTTAACTGCACGTGATAAAATATCTCCATTTGAATGCGTGTCATAATAGCTAATTGGAACTATTTTCATTTTTGCTTTAAGCTCTTTACGTAAATTGTAGACAGCACTTTGAATGACTTGGGTCATAATGAACTGCTGGAGGAAACTAAATAGCGCAGCAATTAAATACAAGAGAATGACCGTAAATAGGATCTCTTTAATTTTGTCAAAATTAATTGGATAGTGGGTAATATGAAGGCCGTTTTTTTTCATTTGGATTCCGACCATGAAACCTTTAAAGATTTCAGTAGTAGCTTTTCCCAAAACTTTCGGAGTTTGGACTTGGAATATTTGGGATCCGATTGCAAGAATTACCACAATTACCACGGCGATTGTATATTTCTTAAGATAAGATCCTAATCGTAAGAGGGTGCCCCAGAAATTTTGCGGTTTAGAAGTTGCAACCGCAATCTGTCCTGGTCCCCCGGAAGTTGGCGCTTTAGTTCTGTGAACTTCGCTCATTATTGGTCACCCTCCTTAATCTGTGAATTAACAATATCTTGATATACTTCATTATTTTTCTTCAATTCTTGATGGGTTCCAAGGCCGACCATCTTACCATCGTCAAGGACAACAATTTGATCTGCACTAGCTACAGTTGAAACTCGCTGACCGACGATCACGACAATTTTGTTCTTGATCCGCTCGTCATCTTTAAGAGCTTGGCGCAAAAGTGCATCTGTCTTGAAATCAAGCGCCGAGAAAGAGTCATCAAAAATATAAATGTCAGCCGATTTAACGAGGGCCCGCGCGATTGCAAGCCGTTGCTTTTGTCCACCAGAGAAATTGTCGCCACCTTGTTCTACGACTCCGTCAAGCTGGCCAGGAAGTTCTTTGACAAAATCGCTTGCTTGGGCAACCTCTAAGGCGTGCCAAAGCTGTTCATCGGTTGCACTTTCGTCTCCAAAAAGCAAATTACTACGTACTGTTCCTTTAAAAAGCACTGATTTTTGGGGAACTAAAGACACATGATCTTGCAAAGCGTCAATATTGGTATCCTTAACGTCAATGCCATTGATTTTGACTGATCCGTGAGTTGCATCGTAAATCCGCGGAATGAGATTAATCATCGTCGATTTACCAGAGCCCGTTCCTCCAATAATTGCAAGGGTTTGTCCCTGATTCATAGTTAAATTAACGCCACTTAGCGCAGGAACTTTTGCCTTGCCATAGAAGAAATCAACATTTTTAAATTCGAGAGATAAATCCATAATTTCTGTTGGAATTTCAGTTGGTGAAGATGTCTCTTTCAATTCTGATTTAGAATCCAATATTTCATTGATTCTGGCAGCTGAAGCTTGAGCACGAGGAACCAAAAAGAAAACCATGGAAAGCATCATGAAGCTCATCAGAATTTGCATTGCGTAAGTAATAAAAGCAACCAAATTACCCATTTGCATCTCAATGTTACCTATTAAATGAGACGCCTGCCAGGTGATCCCGATGTTAGTACCACTCATAACAAGGGTCATCACTGGAAACATTAAAGATACCAATGAAAACACTTTGCGAGCTGTATTAGTATAGTCTTTGTTAGCTTCGTCAAATCGATTTTGTTCAAAATCGTCTTGGCGAAAAGCTCTAATTACTCGCACGCCAGTTAATCCTTCTCGAAAAATTAAATTAATTCGGTCAGTTTTTTTCTGAAGAGATTTAAAAAGAGGGGTTGCGAAATATAAAATTAAGCCAACAAAAACTATTAAAACTGGAATGGCAACTAAGAACACCGAAGTAAGTTTAGCTTCTTTGCGATAAGCCATAACACTTGCGCCAATTAACATAATTGGCGATTGAATCATCATTCTTAATGCCATCATCGTCACGTTTTGAATCTGGTTGACGTCGTTAGTCGTCCGAGTGATAAGAGAAGCAGTTCCGACCTTATCGAATTCTCCACGCGACATATTTAAAACTTTAGAATAGATGTCACTCCTTAACTCTTTACCAAATCCTTGGGATACTTGGGCTGCACAATAAACATTGCCGATGGCAGCAAGAATAAAAATAACAGTTACACCTAACATTTTCATCCCTGCTTGGACAATATATCCGGTATTGTTTTTGGCAATCCCGTTATTGATCATATCTGAAGTATAATTTGGTAGCATCAGAGTCGTTACAACTTGAACGATCATGAAAACAATTGATAAAAAAACCAACACGTTTTTTACTCTTGATTTTGAAAGCTTGATCACACTTTTTCCTCCTTAGAAGCTTTATTTTTTTGTCTAAGTAATCTGACATTTTCGTCTTGCACCTCGACGACCATCTGATATCCAGGGTCATTATCTATTTCACCAAAATGAAGTTTGACCATTTCACCGTCATTTTGAATGTCATTTAAACGTTGCATGATAAATGTTCTAATGATAGTTCCATCATCGCAGCGAGATCTGATAATTTCACTGGCTTTCGATAATGTAAACCCGTTGTCGATGTAGTACTTGATTAAAATTATGCGCATCAAAGTGTTAAGATCGTAACGCTTATTACCGCCATCAATTCTTTGGATTGGATGAACTAAGCCTTTTTTTTCCCAATATCTTAATTGGGCTCCACTGGCTCCTGTGATGCGACTTGCTTCACCAATGCCAATAGAAAGATCAAGTTGCTTGATCACTTTGACTAGGTTATCCATGCTCTCCTCCTTTTTAAGTAAATTGTTATTATGTAATCAGAGTTCTTTATCACATTATGTGATAAACTTATAACATTTAATATCATACCACGATCCTTGAAAAAAGGAATACCTTTTTTCTGCGAATTGGATATTGCAATTCTTCAAAAAACGTGTATAAATGTTGTATTCTTAAGAGATAAAAAAATATTGATCATAGTTTGACTTTAACTTATAATGCTAAGAGTAATTAAATGTGTGGAGGAATGTTATGGATACAACCCAAAAAGGGGCGTTAAAAGACAATATCACTAAAGTTGCTGGAAAGTTTGCATCTTCGCGATTTGTCAGAGCAATAATGGATGCTGGATACAGCGTTATACCGTTTACAATCATCGGGGCAATTTTTTTGATTTTAACGGTTTTACCACAGGCTTTTCCAAATCCAGGATTTGCGGATTTTTATGCCGATACTTTAGGAAGATTTTCTAATTTATATCAAGTTGTTTACAATTCAACGATGGGGATTTTAGCAATTATTTTTTCGGGAACTTTTACGTATTCTTATACTAAAATTTATGCCACTGAAGAACAGTTGAATCTTAATCCTTTGAATGCTTTGTGGATGTTTTTGATGGCATTTTTCATTAATGTACCGCAAATGTTTTGGAAAAATGGTTCAATTCAATTAGAACAATCTT
Source organism: Xylocopilactobacillus apicola (assembly GCF_033095985.1). NCBI lineage: Bacteria > Bacillati > Bacillota > Bacilli > Lactobacillales > Lactobacillaceae > Xylocopilactobacillus > Xylocopilactobacillus apicola. Next base: position 1,827,463 of record NZ_AP026802.1, on the reverse strand, counting down.
TAAAAGATGCCAATATTGTTGTTGGTGGGTATGCTGTTTCTGCTGGTGGAGTTGCCAGATTAGCATCGGTCGGGATTTTTACCGGATTAGTTGTGGGCTGGATTACAGTGCAAGTATATCGCTTTACCGTGAAGCATAATTGGCAAATCAAAATGCCAGAATCAGTTCCAGCAGGAGTTTCAAATTCATTTAGTGCATTGATCCCTGGAGTTTGTGTGGCGGTCGTTGTGTTCTTAATGAGTTTGATCTTTATCCTTTTAGGGACGGATTTATTTAAAGTTCTATATATTCCATTCTCGTTTGTAAGCAAGATTACTAACACATGGTGGGGCTTTATGATCATTGTTTTCTTGATCCACTTCCTTTGGTGGTTCGGAATTCACGGAGCGACGATTATCAATTCATTTACGACTCCGATTTTGTTAGCTAATATGGCTGATAACGTTAAAGGCGCTCATAACTTCTTTGCGGGCGATCCAATGAATGCGATGGTTATTCTTGGTGGATCTGGCGCGACGTTGGGAGTTTCGATCTGGTTAGCAACAAGAGCACGCTCAACCCAGTTAAAAGAAATTGGTAAACTGGAAATTATTCCAGCGATCTTTAATATTAATGAACCGCTAATTTTTGGATTGCCAATTGTGTATAATGTTGATTTATTTGTTCCATTTGTTTTTGCGCCAATGGCCTCAGGTTTAGTGGCTTATCTAGCAATTTCTACGAATTTGGTACCAAAGATTATCATCCAGCAACCGTGGCCAACCCCAATTGGCTTAGGAGGCTTAATTGCTACTACTAGCTGGAAAGGTGCGGTAGCAGCGGTTGTCTGCACCCTAGTTTCCTTTGTAGTTTGGTATCCTTTTATCAAGCGCTATGATAACGCGTTGCTTAAAAAAGAAAAAGACGTTACAACTGAAACAAAATAATGTAAAAACTTCTGCCAGCCAGATCTTAATTGATCTAGCTGGCTTTTTCTTTCACTGAACACAAAATTAGGAGTTTTAAAGGTTGTATCACGATGATGCCAAAAATATTATAAAATAAAATGTTTGATTGTATTAAAAAAACTGAAAAAAGAATTATAAAATATATATAATAGGCCTCTAATGAGCAATTATATCTACTATAATTTTTTTGTGCGTATTTTGTCGCAAAATAAAAATTTGATTTTTGTTCATACTTTATTCACACTTTTTCTATATAGTAAATATTGTTGAAATCAAGACACCTAGATTGATTTCAGTAGTAACTCTCCTAAAAAGTTTCTATGAATTTGAACAGTTGTAAGTCACTACCCAGTTAGTAGTGGCTTTTTTCGTAACTAGGGTGAGGGGGAAATTTAAAACCTATTTTTTAGCAAGGAGGAAATGAATGAGTAAAACTATTAAATTACTTGGTTCTTTTTTGTTGCTGTTTGCGCCAGTTGCACAAACTCAAGGAGTTTTGGCGCAACAAAATCAAACTGGAAATAAGACCTCGATGGAAAAACAGTTACGATCTAACTCTAATGATTACAAATCATGGGCGACAAATGAGTATTACCAGGCGGTTAAGGCTCAACTTTCTACTCGTGGTGTCGATGTAAGCAAGTTAAATTTTTCGGATTTAAGCTGTCAATCTGTTAAAGTTATTGTTGAGTTAGACGATAAACCAGCAGTTAATCAAATTGATGTTAATCCAGGTACCACTGAAGCTGCAGATCAAATTGATCAGGCGGCCAATAATGTTATTGACGGACAAACTGACATTAAAGATCAAGTTGAAGAAATTACCGGAAACAAGGTCAAACATGCATACGGATATCTTTTTAATGGTTTTTCGATTACCGCAAAACCAAATCAAATTCCTAAGATCAAGAATCTTCCTGGAGTTAAAAAAGTGACAGTTTCGCATCAATATCGTCCAACAGATGCAACTGCTAATGATTTAGCAAATGTGCAAAAAGTCTGGTCGAATAACCATTTAAAAGGTGAAGGAATGGTAATTTCGATTATTGATACCGGAATTGATTCAACTCACAAGGATCTCCGGTTAACCGATCCGAGCAAAGAAAAAATTACGTCCACCAAAGGTAATAATATGGCTAAAACTTTGGGATATGGCAAGGCCTGTTCTGATAAAATTCCTTTTGCTTATAATTACGCTGATGGGACTAGTGAAACTGTGTGGGATACGGGAACAACCATGCACGGAATGCATGTTGCTGGAATTGCGGCGGCTAACGGTAATGATGGCAATGCAAGCAAAGACGCACAAGGGATTGCTCCTGAGGCGCAGCTGTTAAATATGAAAGTGTTCAGCAATTCTTCAAATACAGCCTCAGATGACGATATAATCAGTGCAATTGAAGATTCAGTTAAGCTGGGTGCCGATGTAATTAATTTGTCGCTAGGTTCAACTGCTGGAGACGTTGATTCTAAAGATCCTGAACAAATTGCTTTAGCCAATGCTGCTAAGCAAGGAGTGATTCCGGTTGTTGCAGCAGGTAATGAAGGTATGTCTAATTCTGCCAACGGAACAGATGTCCCTTTTTATCAAGCAGATGATTCAGATACAGTGAATGCTCCAGGAGTATCAGCAGATGCGATTACTGTAGCTTCATCAGAGAACAGTAGCCAAATGAAAAATACGGCGAAAATTGTTGATTCTTCAGGTAAGGACGTTTTAGGAAAAGAAATTTCAGGTCAGTTATCAACAGTTGCTAGTTTTGCTTCAGTTTCAGGTCATGGTTTTTACGTTGCTAAAAACGGCAAAGATGGGTTACCAGGAATTGGCAACCCGGAAGATTTTGATGACAATGCAAAAGATAAAATTGCTATTGTCACTCGTGGCACTACAACTTTCTTAGAAAAGCAAGAAAATGCTAAAGCTTGGGGAGCTGTTGGGATTGTAATAATTGATAACAATCCAAATGACTCTCAATTAAATTTCTCGTGGGATGAAACATTTCCTTCTCTGGGTGTAACGACAAATGACGGGAAAGCGCTTGTAAAAGCTGTCAATGCTGCACCTCAAGCAACTTATACAATTTCGATTGGTAAACAAAAGGTTGCTAGTTTAAATGGTGGTAAAATGTCTTCGTTTACTTCATGGGGACCAACCAACGATCTTTCATTTAAGCCAGATATTACTGCCCCAGGGGGTCAAATTTTGTCCTTGGCAAATAAAAATAGCTATAAGACAATGAGCGGTACTTCAATGGCAACGCCTTTTATTGCGGGAGCGACGGCGATTTTAGCAGAAAGTCTCAAAAAAGAAGGACTTAATCTAAGTAAAGATCAATTAACTAAATTTGCGAAAACAAGCCTGATGAATACAGCAAAACCGATGTTAGATGTTAGTAGTCAAGGCAATCTTGTATCTCCAAGGCAGCAAGGCTCTGGCTTGATTCAATTAGATAAAGCAGTTGATAATCGAGTGAGTGCAACGACGCCTACGGGAGACAGTTCTTTTGCTTTAAAAGAAATTGGTCAAAACGTTGACATGACCGTAACTTTAACTAATCGGGGCGATCGAGAGGTTAAATACACTTTTAATGATCATGGTGGTCCTTGGACTAGTAATGATCAATTAAATCGCAAGGTCAATGAAATGAGAATTTCTAAAGCCTCTTTAACGACTGATAGCAATACGGTTGTGGTTCCAGCACATGGGACGAAAAATGTTGTAGTGCATTTAACATTACCGATGGATTTTCCAAATCAAAAATTTGTTGAAGGTTATATTGGATTTGACAGTGAATCATCACCTAATTTAGTAATTCCTTATCTTGGCTTCCATGGAAAATGGGGTCAAAGTCCGATTATTGATCAACCTTCCTGGAGTCAAGATTCCATTTTTGGTGGTGGTTATTTTAAAGATAGTGATGGTAATATTTTAGGCTCTAATTTACCAAGAAGTATTCGCAAAGAACAAAACAGTGCGCCTGATTTTAGTTCTGATCCAAGTCGCATTTTGAAGCATATTAAACCAGAAACCGTTGCAATTTCGCCAAACAATGATGGAAATCAAGATTACGCATACCCAACTTATTACTTGCTGAAAAATGGTCGCAATCCATCTTTTGAAATTGTGGATTCTAATAACAAGGTTATAAAGATAATCGATCAAGAAACCAATATTAGAAAATCTTTTTATGACGCTAAAAGTGGTGCTTTTACGACGTCTACGCATGAAGGATTGGCTTGGGACGGTAAAGTTTGGGACGAAAAACAAGGAAAAAATGTTAAAGTCGCTGATGGAAATTATAAATATCGATTAACGGTCAATCCGACAACACCGAATTCTTTGATTCAAACTCAAGATTTGCCTATTAAAGTAGATACTGTGGAGCCCAAGCTAACAAATATTCAATTACAACGTGATTCCAATGGCTTGTATTTAAGTGTCGATTTGAGCGATTCAAACAGTGGGATCCAGAATATGGGCGTGATGAATACCACGATCAATGGCGTACCACAAAACTACAACCTTTATGATGATTCTGGCAAAAAGGTTTCGTTGAATCCGCTTAAAGTTCGGTTGGTTCCTGAACAAGTTGCTAGTTTAACGAGTGGTAAAAATCAAATTGAAGTTGGGGTGCTAGATAACGCTGGCAATTACGGTTACACCAAGAAACTGATGCCCGTGCCGGGTTTATCTGCTCAAGGTTTAGTAACTTACAATTTACAAAATGGGCAACGAATTTCGACGGCAACACCATATGTTGATGCCAAAAATTCAATGATGACGATTAATGGTTGGTATAATCGGGATATTTATATCAACGGCAAACTTGGTAAAATTGATCCGAACAATATCTTTTCCGTCAAAGTTCCAATTCCGTCGGACGGCATTTTCCGATTTTCTACTGATCCTAACGGCAAAAATATAATTCGAACTGTTAAAACAGTAATTGCAATGAAGACACGTCCAATCTATATTAATGACTCAGGCAAGACGGTTAATACTGATAAAAGTTCTTACGAAGTAAAGGGAACCGTTGATCCTGGAATTACGAAAGTTACAATCAAAGGCGGCAAGAAAGACGTCATAATAAATGCAAATGATTTGTTTTTTGATCGTAGTTTTGTTAGAAAATTAGATCTGCATTACGGGGTAAATAAATTAACGATTACGACAACAGATATCGACGGTAATGTATCTGAGCCAGTGACAATTACAGTTAATTCTTCTTACGACGATGATCCAAGTGATCAAGTGACGTTTAATGACGAAGATTTGGAAAAAGTTGGCGACACGAAAGTTATCACAACCAAAACGAAAGGTTTTAATACCGAAAATGGCATGTATACTATTTCAGGTAAACTAAAAAGACCAGTTGGAGCATTAAAAATTGCGGGAGAAGCTGTTAAATACGATCCAAAAAATTTAACGTTCAAGAAAACAATTCAATTACCGACTAACGGTTATAAATCAATTTGGGTCTATGTGGTTGATAAAAATGGCAAGACCTTAGTGGACGGCTCGATTCGTTTTAAAGTTGATACAAATTTGCCGACAATTAGTTTTAATGATTCCAAAAATTGGCGTCAGGATGAACAAGGAAATTATCAAGTAACAACTTTGAGAAATCCATATGTAATTAGTGGAACCGCTAATGATAATTATTCTGGCTTTAAAGTTTTTGCCAATAACAGTGTTGTTTCAGTAACACCAGCTTTTGGATTGTACAATCAAAGTACAGGATTTCCGGTTAATTTCTCTGTAAGTGCTAATTTGAAACCGGGGCTCAATCGGTATCAAATTTCCGTTATTGATTCATCGGGAAATATTGTTAGTCACAATCTAAACATCACATATCAAGGGTTAAAATAAGCAAAAAGCGGGTTCTATGTCAACCAGTAATTTTCCAGCCAGATCTAAATTGATCTGGCTGGTTTTTTTCTCAAATAGAAAAAGAGCGCTGACCATTACTGATCAACACTCAATATTATAGAACTGAAAATGTTATTTAAAATCAATTTGGAAATGGAGCTCAGTAGTTTCGTTGGGTTTCACAATCGAGTTGCCTTTTTTGTGATACCAATCAGTAGGTTGATCTGATTCAATATCAGGAAGCCCTGCAAAAGGTTCAACACAGATAAATGGCGCATTTGCATGTTCTTGACTCCATACGTTGAGATAAGGGAAGTTGCCGCACTCGATTGTTACACTGCGCTCATGATTAGGAGTTGAAAGGGTAGATTTATCGATTTCAGTATTGGCAATTAAAACAAAACCATCATCAAGTAGTTCGTGAGTGAGGGGGATTTGATTTCCGTCACTTTCTTTTAAATCTTCAATTTGACCGTTGATAAAAGGAGCAGTGCCAGGCGCAAAGAATTTTATGTTGCCATTAACGGGCTCAAGGGTCAGGGAATAATCATCAAAACTGCCATCACTGCGTGTAAATGTGTTGAATGCCGGATGGAATCCGAGGGCGAATGGCATTTCTTGTTCAGTGTTGTTGGTTACTTTTGTTGAAACATTGAGGCCTTGATCATTCAATTGATAAGTAACAGCTAAAGTGAATTTAAATGGGTAAATTTTAAGAGAATCAGCATTTTCGTGGAGCTCAAATGTGATTTGCTCGGTTGTTTGATTAGTGACCTTCCACGGATAGTCACGGGCAAAACCATGCTGCATCATCGGGTAAATTTTGCCGTTTAATTCGTATTGATCGTTGTTAGAACGACCAGCTGCTGGGAATAAAATCGGCGAATGGCGATGCCAGAATTTTCCGCTTTGATCATTCCAAATATATTCATAGTTATCTTGTTTTTTATTTTGAACTGATTGTAATTCAGCTCCAGTTTGGTTAATCGTGGCACGAAAATTTTCGTTTTCAATGGTAAACATATTTAACTCCTTTTTAATAAAAAAAGTTGACCCCTTTGGAATCAACTTTTTAAGCTCATTAGTTTCTAATTAGTCAGCTTGTTCAACTCGGTTGGTCCAAGGAGTAGCTGTTTCAGCTAAAACTTTGTTTAAGCTGTCGATGTTAGCTTTACCTTCAGTTTCTAACCATTTTTGACCAGCAGCTTCGCCATCTTTAGCAAATGGTTCGATTCCTGGTTTCCAAGTTGCACGACCACAAAGAACACCATTAAATTCAGAACCAGCTTCTTTAGCGAATTGTAATTCTTTTAAGAATAATTCGTTAGTAACGCCTGCTGAGAGGAAGATGAATGGTAAATCAGTTGCATCTGATTGTTCCTTGTAGTATTTCTTAGCTTCGTCTTGTGAGTAAACAACTTCGTTGTCACCATTGAAGCCTTCTACATATTTCTGGTTAACTGGAACTTCAAGTTTTAAGACAGAAATGTTGTAGCGAGGTTTGCTGAATTCACGAGTAGCTTCGATAACTTTGTGAGGTTTAACCTTAGCAAATTCTGCTTCCGAAGCTGATTCGTTCTTGCCATCGTAAGTTACGATTTCAAAGAATAATGGAAGACCATTTTCTTTAGCTTCAGCACCAACACGTTCTACGAAAGCCTTCTTACGATCGTTGATTGAATCTGGTTCATCAACATCATAGTAAAGCAAGAATTTAACTGCGTCGCCGCCTTCTTCTTTAATTCTAAGCGCGCTTTGATCATCGATTAAATCAGGGAAACGTCCTGGTTCAGTAGCGTCGTAACCAGTCTTCTCATATGATAATAATAAACCAGAATCATTAGAACGAACTTTACTTGCTGGTAAACCATATTCAGGATCCAACAAAATTGCACTTGCGTATTTTGTCAATTCAGCTGAAACTGCTTTTTTGAAATCAACGATTGTTGTTTCATCGGCTGGCTTGTTAGCTGCTGCTGCGAGCATCTTTTGTAAAGATCCACGCTGGTCAATAGCTAAAGCTGAGATAACGTTATTGCTATCTGACAAATTTTTAAGATGTTTAATCTGATCTGCTGTAAGTTTTACAGACATTAAAAAGTACCTCCTCAGGCCATTACATTAATAAATATTTCCGTATCTATCATACCAGTTATTTTGCAAAAAAACAGAAAAAACTGATCAAAGTAAACGCCTTCATTTTAATTTTTTTAAAATTTAATAGCTTGTAAATCGTTTTGCAGGTTGCAGTTTTCATATAATCAATTAAACTACCCGCGTGATTTTCCACCCGAAACGTTGACAGTTTGACCAGTCATATAACCTGAACGATCTGAAAGGAAGAAAGCTACTAGATTAGCTACTTCACTTAATTTGCCGCTTCGACCTAATGGAATTGTTGAAGTGTTTGCATAACCTTTTCGAAGATCCTCTACTGATTCATGTCTAGAATAAGCCAATGCTTCTTCGTAATCCAAGGTTCTAAGGCCAGTTGCTTCGAGAACCCCTGGAGCAACTCCAATAACTCTTACATTATATTGACCCAATTCTTTTGCCCAAGCTCGAGTAAAACCGTTAATCGCGCCTTTAGTGCCAGAATAGATTCCGGCTCCCTGAGATCCTTCTAAGCCGGATTCAGAAGACATATTAACAATCACACCCGACTTGTTTTTGACAAGAACTTTGCTTACAGCAGACGACATTAAGAAAGTGCTTTTGACATTTACGTTAAACATCTTTTCGTAGTTAGCTTCATCAATAACATATTTTCCGTTGGGATCTTTGGGGTCTGTGATAACTCTTGGGATATTGATGCCCGCATTGTTGACAAGCCCATCGATAGTTCCATACATAGAAATCGTCTTTTGAACAAGATCATCGACTTCTTTTTTGTTTGTAACATCTGTCTTGATGTAAGTTAGATTCTCATTAGTTACGTTACCTGGCTTTAAATCTGCATTAACCACTTTTGCTCCGTCAGCAAGTAGTTCCTCAACAATTGCGTTTCCAATTCCTGATGAACCGCCAGTAACAATGAATACTCTATCTTTAATGTCTAACCAATCACTAACTACCATTAATCTTCCTCCAAATTATAATTAACTATTTTTCTTAGAATCTACTTTATATAAGCGATCCTTTTTGTAACTTACATACGTATAAATAAATGCACTAACAAATAAAATTAATATCACAAAGAATCCAATTGACATTTCAAGTGTGAAACCCTTAGTCAAAAGATACGTGATTGGGCTACCAGCTTGGTCCAAAGAGGATACTTTTTTGCCAGCTGCTAATAGATGAGTTGCCCGACCAAGTTTATCTTGAAGTGTCCACATTTGATTGGAGATCCAGATTGTAATAAACATAATACATGAGCCAGATATTAATACTCTAAAGATATTTCCGTGGTGAACCCCCGTTGCAATTGCGATGAAAAATCCAATTGTTGCTAAATCACCAAAAGGTAAAACCTTATTTCCTGGGACAATGATTGCAATTAAAAGGGTTATTGGGACGAATAACAATCCAGCAGCAATAACGTCGGAGTTGCCAAGTAACAGAGCAGGATCCATCCCAATTGTGAAGTTACTGCCTTTGAAGCGTTTATCCATGACTTTTTTGGCTGATTGTGAAATTGGAATTAAACCTTCCATAATAAATTTAACAACAACTGGCATTAAGACCATTACGGCTGCCATTTGGATTCCTAGTTGGAGAGATTTGGCAATACTGAAACGAGCCAATAATCCAATTACAACTCCTAGAAAAGCTCCAATGATTGAAGGTTGCCCCAAAACTCCAAACTTTGTTTCGATAGTTTTTGAATTCAAAGTTATTTTGTTAATAACCGGAATCCGATCAATTAAATCGTCAATCGGTTTAGCAAAAACACCCATGTAAGCTGAAGTTCCGTGCGGAACAGAAATTCCTTCTAATTCAAAGAAATTATCAGTGACCGGTTTGTAAATATCACCTAACTTATATGCAATAGCAGCATGAATTGCAATTGCAATAATTCCTAAAATGTAATTACCGGTTGCAATTTGAACAATTGCTCCAGTAAATGCCATATGCCAAATGTTCCAGATATCAACATTAACAACTTTAGTCATTTTAGTTACTAACATGATGAGGTTGACTCCAATTGCAACCGGAATTGCGATTAATCCCATATTAGAAGCCCATGCCATTGGTGAGGTTCCAGGCCACCCGATATCAATAACCTCTAGTCCTAAATGAAAGTTTTTGGCCATTGCCTCTGCGGCTTTGCCCAAATTATTTGTCAAAAGTGAAACTACTAAGTCGATGCCGACGAAGCCAATTCCAATTGAAATCCCTGAACGTAACGATTTGCCGATCCCATTTCCAAAGATCAAACCAACAATAAAAATAATCAGCGGAATCATAACGCTAGGTCCTAAATTAACAATATATTGAATTACTTGCACTTAAATCATCTCTTTTCTCTTCCTAATAGATCTGTTGACTTAAACTAGCTTGAAGCTATGATTAAGTCGGTATTTAACTGTAAATCATGAATGATCTGCTCATCTGAAATATTTTCAGTAATTAAAACATCCATCTCAGAGATCTTCATAACTTTGTTAAGAAAGGCTTTGCCAAATTTGTGGTGATCAACTCCAATAATTTTTTTCTGGCATCGTTTAATGATGTCTCTGGCTAGTTCTGCTTCGCCTGAGTGATGGTTCGTTAACCCATATTCAGGAGTAATCCCACTGCCAGAGAAAAATCCAACGTTTATAACCATATCTTGGACTGCACTGATTGCACTGTTTCCATATAGAGCACCTTCGTTTTTTCTAACAATTCCACCTAAAACAATTACTTCGATTCCACTTACTTTGTAAAGTTCGTTAATAATCGGGATTGAATTGGTGACAATTGTTAATTCTGAAAAATGCTTCAATATTTTGGCAACAGCCAAACTGGTGGTACCGTAATCTAAGTAGATGGTATCTCCCTCACTGACAAAATCGACAAAAGCTTTGGCAATAACATGTTTTTCCTTAATGTTTTCCTGCGCTCTGCGATCATAATCTGTTTCGTTCATCGCAACGTTCAGTACGGCACCACCACGTACAGTCCGAACAATGCCCTTCTTTTCCAAGCTGTATAAATCTCTTCTTACAGTTTCTCTTGTAACATTTAAAGACTTGCTTAACTCCAAGATCTTAATAAAATTATTCTTCTTGAGGATATTAACAATAGCCGCGCGCCGTGCTGTTGCATCCATAGACTTTATCATCCGCCTTTCATTGCGATAAGTATAAAATAGCACAAAAAAAACGATTTGCAAACCGTTAGCAAAATTTTTTTGGCAGTTGGAAAAATAAATATTGCAAAAAGCGCTTTCTGGATGTAGAATTGTTTTGCGGCAAAAAGCCATTTCGCTAGCTATAAAACACTACAAGGGAGTTGACATATTTGGTTTTAATTAGTAAGGACCTGATTTTTAAAGATAAGACATTCAATGATCGTGAAGAAGCTTTAAATTTTAGTGCCCAGAAATTGTTAGATAATGGATTAGTCAAAAAGACATATGCTCAGGCGATTCTTGAGCGGGAAAAGATTTTCCCAACAGGTTTACCAACCGGAAATATTAAGGTGGCGATTCCCCACGCAGATGCTGAGCACGTTAACGAATCTGCTTTAGCGATTACGACCCTCAAAAAACCAGTGGGCTTCCAAAATATGGGTGATCCAGATTCTACTTTAGATGTTTCAATAATTATTATGATGGCGATTGCTGAACCTAAGAAGCAAGTTGCGATGTTGCAGCAGTTAATGAAGATTGTGCAAGATCAAGATTATTTGCAGAAAATCTTAGATTGCCAAAGTACTGATGAGCTTTATGATGATTTGCAAAAAAAATTTTGCGAAATGTAAATTAAATAGGAAATAAGAAGGGATATTATGAAAAAAATTCTAGTCGCATGTGGTTCTGGTATTGCAACATCAACAGTTGCAAGAAATGCTATTGAGGAAAAGTTAGAAGAAAGAGGAGTGGATATGAGTCAGCTTTCTTTTGATCAAACCTCGATTCCCCAAATTCCAAGCATTGCTGATCAATATGATTTGATCATTACAACTGCCAAGTATACAGAAGACGTAAATAAGCCGATTTTAAATGGGTTGCCTTTTCTAACAAATATCGGAGAAGATAAAGTTATTGATCAAATCCTTGACACATTAAACTTGAAATAGATAAATCGTAAAGTCAGAATATAATCTGGCTTTTTTTGTGCAAATTCTCAATTGATTTATATTTTTGACTGAAAGCAATAAGTGATACATAATAGTTATAGAAAAGTCCATTTAGAAAGGATGTGCTATTACGGCTTATTTAGAAATGTCGCATGTACGAAAAGTATACGGCGATAAGGTTGCGGTTAATGATTTTAATCTTGATGTTGAAAAAGGTGAGTTTATTTGTTTCATCGGGACTTCGGGTTCTGGTAAAACAACAACAATGAGGATGATTAACCGAATGAATGTTCCGTCATCTGGTGAGATTAAGATTAACGGAATGGATGTTATGAAGATGGATCCTGTAAAATTGCGGCGTCAGATCGGTTATGTTATTCAAAATATTGGATTACTACCGCATATGACAATTAAGGATAATATTTTGTTGGTCCCTAAAATGCTCAAATGGGACCAAAAGAAGATGGATGATCGCGCAGTTGAAATGATAAAAATGGCTGAGTTGCCAGAGGAGTTTTTAGATCGCTATCCGAGTGAGCTGTCTGGTGGACAGCAACAGCGAATCGGAGTGGTTCGAGCACTTGCTGCCGATCAGGAGCTCATCTTGATGGATGAGCCATTTGGGGCCCTTGATCCAATTACGCGTGATTCTTTACAGGATTTGGTGAAGGATTTACAGCAACGCTTAGGCAAAACTTTTATTTTTGTAACCCATGATATGGATGAAGCGTTAAAACTGTCGACGCGAATTGTTGTGATGTCGCACGGTGACCAAGTCCAGGTTGATACGCCAGAGAATATTTTGCGCCATCCGGCCAATAAATTTGTGGCCGATTTAATCGGAGAAGAACGTTTAATCCAGGCCAGACCGACGATCACGACAGTTGGGCAAATTTCCAAAAAGGCAATTTCAATCCAAAACAATGCGAATTTGCGTGAAGCGTTGAGCTTGATGCATCAAATGCGCGTTGATACGCTTTTGGTTACGGATTCGAAAGGCATCTTAAGAGGTTATGTGGACTTAGAGATGATCAATGACCAATATAATAAGAAAGAACGTGTTGAAGATGTGATGAATAAGCAGGCATTTTTTGTCCGCAAAGATTCAGTTATTTCAGACACAGTCGACCGGATTTTAAAACGAGGCTATCGAAATGTGCCAGTCGTTGATACCAACGGGGTCTTGACCGGAATTGTAACGAGAGCATCACTTGTGGATATGGTTTATGATGCGTTATGGAGCGGCGGTGATAATGAAGAATCATCTGATAAAGAAGTTTCTTCTGATGTGGGTGAGACTAGTGCTCATCACGATGCTGCTCATCCCAAAAATAGGGAAGTGACCCAAAATGAGTGATTTTTTGACTGAATATGGCGGCGAGCTGGTTCAAGAAATTATTCAACATATTTATATTTCGGCAATCGCCTTATTATTAGGGATTATTGTGGCTGTTCCTTTAGGAATTCTTTTAACGAGAGCTAAGAAAATTGCGGGATTCGTGATAGGGCTAACGAGCGTTTTACAGACAATCCCGGCAATGGCACTTTTAGCGATGATGATTCCGCTGTTTGGGATTGGGACACTCCCCGCAATCGTTGCCCTTTTTATTTATTCTTTAATGCCGATCTTGCGTAATACTTATATCGGAATGACCGGAGTCGATCCGAGCTTGATCGATGTTGCAAAAGGCATGGGAATGAATAATTGGCAGTCGATTTGGAATGTCGAATTACCCCAGGCAGCAGGAGTTATCATGGCGGGGATCCGCCTTTCAGGGACTTATGTCATCGCTTGGACTGCTCTGGCTTCCTATATTGGAGCAGGCGGCCTGGGCGACATGATTTTTAACGGCTTGAACCTTTATCGGGGCGATTTGATCTTAGGTGGATCGGTTCCAGCAATTCTTTTGGCGCTTTTAGTCGATTGGCTGTTGGGTAAAATCGAGGCAAAAGTGACTCCGCGGACGCAGGAGGTGCAAGATGCCTAAATTAAAATGGAAGAACGCTACAATAGTTCTCTATAGTTTGATCTTACTCCTGGTTTTAACTGGCTGTTCGTGGCCAGGTCTCAGCGGGACCGGCGACAATACTATCAAAATCGGTTCCCAAAATACAACTGAACAGCAAATCATGGCTAATATAATTCAACAGATGATTGAGCATGATTCAAAATATCAAACAACGATTATTAATAATTTGGGTTCCGGAAATGTTAGCTTTGAGGCGCAAAAGCGCGGCGATACTGATCTCACGGCGATTAGATACACGGGAACGGATTACCAGACCATTTTAAATTTAAGCGGCGGTACTAGTTCTAAAGAGATTAATCAAGAAGTGAAAAATGATTTTCGCGAAAAATATCAAATGACCTATTTTCCAACGTACGGATTTGCTGATACATATCAGTTTATGGTTACGGCAAAGTATGCCAAAGACCATAATCTAAACACTGTTTCTGATTTGAAACGTGTTGCTGGCGATATGCGCGTGGGGATTGACCAGATTTGGGCTAATCGGCGCGGCGATGGCTACAGCGCATTTAAAAATACGTATGGATTCGGATTTGGTAAGGTCTATCCGATGCAGATCGGCTTAGTTTATGATGCGCTTGATTCAGGGAAAATGGACGCAGTCTTAGGATATTCAACTGACGGTCGGATTGCTAGTTATGATTTGAAGCTCCTAAAAGATGACAAAAATTTCTTCCCGCCTTATGAAGCCAGCGTGGTTGTTAATGATCAGGCATTAAAAAAGTATCCAAAATTAAAAACAATTTTAAGCCGCTTAAACGGTCAAATAAGTCTGAAGACGATGCAAAAATTGAATTATCAAGTAGATAATGACCTGTTGGAGCCTTCAGTTGCAGCTAAGCAGTTTTTAGAAAAGCATCATTATTTTGAGGGGGTAAATGACAAATGAAAGATATGAATCTTTTACAGCAATTGATTTATTATTTTACCCATAACGGTCAATACATTCTTGGTGAATTTAATCGGCATTTTCTGATTTCAGTTTACGGGGTTATTCTGGCGTCAATTGTTGGAATTCCGATTGGGATCTTCATCTCACGGCACTCAAAGCTTGCTAAATGGGTCGTCGGGATCGCTAATGTAATTCAGACAATTCCTTCTTTGGCACTTGTTTCTATTATGATGCTGGGGCTAGGGCTCGGGGTTAATACCGTAATCTTGACGGTTTTTCTCTATTCGCTTTTACCAATCATTAAAAACACTGACACGGGGATGCGGAATGTGAACCCTGATCTGCTTGATGCTGGTAAGGGAATGGGAATGACCAAAATGCAGCGCTTGATTCAAATTGAATTACCACTTTCGATTTCTGTGATCATGGCGGGGCTGCGTAGTGCACTGGTCCTTGCAATTGGTGTAACTGCGATCGGATCTTTCGTTGGAGCAGGAGGCCTGGGAGATATTATTATTCGTGGGACTAATGCAACTAACGGTGGTGCGATTATCTTAGCGGGCGCGCTGCCAACAGCTTTGATGGCAATTATTTCAGATTTAGTTTTGGGATTTTTGGAGAAACGTTTTGCAGCTCGGACTAATCACTAACAAATATTGAGTGTTGATCAGTAATGATCGGCGCTCTTTTTTGGTTATCGAACAGCAAGAGCGATTTTCAAAAATTTATTTACTGAAATTTATATATCTTTTGTATATTAAAATAATCCAAAGAGAGCAAAAACGAATTAATCAGCTAATAGGTTGAATTAATTCGTCTTTTTTTAATTTTTTTTACGAAAATTGAGTAAAATTCTATTGATGATTTGGTATAATGGAGATAAAGAAAATATTATATCAACAACAAAGAGGAGATGAAGATGAACTTATTTAAGAAATTAAGCTATATTTTGGTAGCTATTAGCGGAATTTGGGCTTTAACATTTGCTTTAAATGTCAAGCAGGACAGTAAAGCTGCAGAATTTCCCGCGGATGTAGCAATTGAAAACAATGCAAACGTTTCCAGGGGGGGGGGCTTAGCTGATTATCTAAAAGGTGATTTAAAAGCTTTAATTCAAAATGGCTTCCTTAAGGAAACAAAACATAATCAAGGAGATCCGATGACTTCTATCTTGGTGATAGGAAATGGGGTCTCTTTTTCGTCTTCTAAAATAATTGAAGAAAAAATTCATCTCCAATTTAATAGAGGTGATCTTTATGAATAAGAAATGGAAGTGTTTAAGTATAATCCCATTTGTTTTAGTCGGCTTTTTTGTCATAAGTTTAGAGATCGCAAGCGGTTCTTTTAGTAAGGCATTTGAGCGCAAAGAAAATGTTACTGTAAGTCCTAAAGAAACGGATAATAGTAAACCTATTTTTCGCCCTGATTTTCAAACGAGAATTGAAAGAGCACTTCAGCCAATTACGACTGAGCCAGGTGAAACTCAGTTTTTCTTTTCAACATTTGGTAATGCTTCTGCCCAGCTTAATGAAAATGGTAAGTGGGATACAATTGAAATCACCAAGCCGATATTGTGGCAGCGTGGAGCGGCAGTTCTTAATACTTCAGTAGATATGACTCAGGACTTCACTTTTAATTGGGATTTAAAGATTGATCGTGGGACGACTGATTTAGCGGATGGATTAGGCTTTAGTTTTCATCCAATATATAAACCCGGTCAAACAATTCTTGATTCACAAGGCGGTGATAGTTATGTACTGCCAGAAGTTTTTGGGCGTCATTCCAACACCACGCCAGTTACTTCAGCGACAGACCCTGACAATGGTCAAAAAATTCATTCACTTGGGCTTAGTGGAGGAGATCTTGGATTTAGTGATCTGATGAATGTGATTGGTTTTAAGATTGATACTTACTTTAATACACCTAACGGGAGAAAACAGCCGGGTACCTCTTATGGAAATCCAGGACATGCGGTCAATTATTTGTCTAACGATGATGAAACTACACCATTTGGCGCATTCGTGGAAACAGATAATACGGGATTTGCGATGCCAGGTCGTTATTCTTGGCGTTTAGTTGCAGACGAGACTACACCAATAACAGGAAAAAGTGATGCCTACGGTGGAGTTAGTGGTATTCCTTCAAAAATTGCTGATGGTAAATGGCATCCGATGACCATTTCATATGCATCAAGTACCAATACTTTTAAAGTAACAATCGCTGGAAGCGAGGGCAATTCTATCCATAAAATGACCTGGTCAAGAGTTTTGACTCCAAATGAATTAGCAGTGATTGCTGATCGTAAGAAATGGGCATTTGCGATTCATGGATCTACCGGTGCAGGAAATGAGCTAAATGTCATTCGAGACGTTCACGGAACATTTACCCCAGGGGATCCAGTAGTCATCACACGTTATGTTGATGAGAATGGTAATGATTTAAAAGATACCGTATCGACCATGTTAGAAGATTGGCAGGAACTCCACCCTGGGTCGACTCAATTTGTGGATAACAGCAGTCCTGAAACTATAGTAAAAAATGGTAAGACTTACCGGCGAGCTCAGGTCAATGGGACGTTCTTTAAGGACGGTACGAGAACTCATCGCCGCCTGGGTCCTTCGGGAGTTGGAACTACTGCAGTCAGCAGTGGGAGTAACGTTGAGGTCAAAACAGAATTCGATCTCGTTACATTCATTAATTATGTCTATCGTCAGGATCTTACAACAGGCAGTACTGATGTGACATCCGATCTACAGTTGAGTACTGATGGGACAACATTCTCTAAGACCGCCAACATTCATCCAGGAGACAAAGTAACATTTAAATATACAGCGAAAAATAATACTCTGCCGATTTGGTCAAAGGTCACAGCAGTTCAGTCATTAGGTGGTTTGTTTACACCAACAGGCACATTGCCTGCAGGCGTTACTCAAAGCAGCGGTTTGTTATATGTACCATTGAACACAGGATCGACAAATGATTTGAGGTTAGGCGAGACTGGTACTAATACGGTTAAGATGAAGTATGAAGGAGTCGAAAAAGCCAGCCTTACTTCTAACGATGCGGGACAAATTACGATCACTAATAATCCTGCAACACCGGGAGCAGCCAAAACGTCAACTATTGTCTCAAAGGTATCAATCTACGATCAATCCAATCAGTTGATTGATGATAGCGGTAGTCCAATTTACGGGTCATATTTCTATAATGCTGCTAATTCTCAGGCTCCTTTAGCTAATACTGAAACAGTGTACAATACAGCCAATTACGTTCCGACGACAGATTCAGTGACGGTTAATGATCAGGGCTGGTGGGACTTTAATGCGACGACTAAAGTTCTGACGATCTATCCACATGAGTTGAATTATGAGGATGATAAAGAGCTTGAGTCTTCTGGACGGAACTACAGCTTTCCTTGGTCTGAGAACTATAGCTTACAAATAGAAAAGACGGTGATCAAGCCGGGAGTGACAGCAAAGGGCAGTCTAAGAACCTTATTTTATGATCAAGAAAATATGACTACGATTGAAGGACTAGAGGATCTCGATACCAGTGAAGTGACAGATATGTACTTCATGTTCTGCCTATGTCGTTCCTTAACCAATTTAGATGTTAGTAACTTTAATACAAGTAAGGTCACTAATATGGGGACGATGTTTGGTAACTGTTGGTCGTTAACCAGCCTCGATGTGAAGAATTTCGATACTCATAATGTTACTGATATGAGTGAAATGTTTAAAAGCTGCGAAAAAGTAACCAATTTAGAAGTGAAGGATTTTGATACTTCTAAAGTCACTACAATGCTGCGAATGTTTCATGGGTGTGAATCACTAACTAGCTTAGACGTAACAGGATTTAATACCAGTAATGTTACTAATATGCAATCCATATTTGGTTTTTGTCGATTACTCACAGGCCTTGATTTAAGGAGTTTTGATACCAGTAAAGTTACTGATATGTCAGATATGTTTGTTTATGATAACTCTTTATCTGATCTAAAATGGAATGCAACGAAATTTAATACCAACAATGTTACTGATATGCAAAGGATGTTTAACGAATGTAGTTCATTAAATGTTATTGATGTAAGTCATTTTGATACCAGTAAAGTAACGAATGTTAGAAGAATGTTTAATGAATGTACGTCTTTAGCAAGTCTTGATTTGAGCAGTTTTGACCTGACTAATGTTGTTCACAAAGTGGATTCAAATTATGTGGATAGTGGGTATTATGAGATGTTGGCAGATACTCCTAAACTTTGGAAATTAACGCTTGGACCAAATACGAAATTTCCAGATGTTACAGTTAGCGGGACGTTGATCTCTACAAAATTGGCAGACCCAACGCCTGGGAACAAAGTTATCGATTTAGATTCCCCAGTACCGCCTAATCCGCAGTATTACGCTACGAATGCTCAGTGGCGGGAAGTTGTTACACCTGGATTAGAGCATGTGCCAGACGGAGCAGCGAAAACAGCAGCTGAGATTCTCAGTGAGTCTGCAACTCGCAATGATGTTAGAACTTACGTTTGGGATCAAATTGGGAAGCAAACTTTAGAAGCGACACCTGGCAATATTGATCTGGGAACCCACCTTGGGGCGCTTAGAAATCAAGAATACAAAAGTTCAGCGCAGAATTTGAAATTAACCGATAACCGAAATGCGAGAGCGGGGAAGAATTGGCGCATTGAAGCAGCGGTAACGAAACCGTTTAAGCATGCAACAGATCCAACCAAAGTAATTAGCGGCGATCCACTTTATTATCATGATACGACTTTGGGGACGAAGACGCATTTAACTTCTACGGCGCAACTTCTATATAACGGTACTGCGACAAGCGACTATCAGGACGTCAAGAATTATCCATGGAATTTGAGTTTTAAGGCAAGTCCGAGTGGTATCCCAAAAGCAGGGAAATACAATGCAACAGTGACATTTACTTTGGTGAATGTTATACCTTAAATTTATACTATAGAGTGTTGATCAGTAATGATCGGCGCTCTTTTTTTAGTTGTAAGCACTAAGATCTAGCTTCATTATTTAATTTTGCTTTTTGAGGATGGAATATTTTGTCAACTTTCAAAAGATAGATTGTGATTCCAATTTTTAATGACAAAGTATAGATGTTCTTGACATAAGTTGCCAAAATGCTAATTAATATCACGATGAGCGCCCAAAAGATATAAGTGTTGCGACGTTTTGTGTTTTCCATAATCACTCGTTAAGTTTTTATATAAGCTCTTAAAGTTGAATTAAATGAGTAGTTGACTTCTCTTTTAGAGTCGGGTATTATTAAATGCGAAGTTAACTTCCCAAAAAGGAATTTTTAAATGATAATTACTAATGAAGTTCAGTATTGGCGTAAAAAGAGAAACTTTACGCAAGAAGAGCTGGCCGTTAAAGTTGGAGTAACTCGTAAAACGATTGGCTCGCTTGAAAAAGGTAACTACACACCCTCTTTATTGCTGGGGTTCAAGATTGCTCAAGTTTTGAATGTTGATATTAACGAAATCTTTAGGTTGGAGGACAATTGATTTGAAAAAAATTATTTTTGCAGCAGTGGGAAATGTGGTTTTAATGATCATCTTACTAATTGCCTTGATTCAAACGATTCTTAGTTCCGAAATCAATAGCGGCAGGACAATTTTCCAGCTTCATTTTGGAATATGGTGGGTAATTTTACTTGTTGCAGCCTTGATCCGTTTCCTGATTGCTAAATACAAGAACTACGATTTATCGAAATCTGAATTCAGTACTGACGATGAACGTGAGCAATTAATTAGCCATCGCGCAACCGTCGTAACCTATAAAACAACCGTTATATCTTTAATGATTGCGCTTTTTGCCTTCTTTTTCCTCGTCACCGTTTCTGACAATATAATGCTTGTTAAAATTGCAGGGATTATTACAATTGCCTCACCTATCATAGTAGGATTTCTAACGTATCTAGTTAGCTGGCTGGTTTTTGAATGGCTATTCTAAGATTCCGAACTGATAATCTCTGTCTTTATAGTACTTAATAATTTCTGGGAGTGCTTGAACGGTTACTTGTTTATCAGAAGCGTCATGCATGAGAATAATTTCGACATTGGATTGAGGATAAACAGTTAAAGACATTGCATGGTAATTAAGCGCTGCTTGGACGGTTTTGGGAGCAGATGCGCCCAGGCCATCTCCGTCGGCGGCATTCCAGTCCATCCAGGTAAAATTATCTTTTTCAAGCAAAGACTTGCTTTCGTCTAAATTCTTCCAAGACATCGTTCCACCTGGATAGCGCCAAACCCTAGTATCAAATTTATCGCCTAGAAAAGATTTCATCAGGTCTCTGGTTTTATTTGCTTCATCAAGAATTGCCTGAGCATTTGGAACATTATTAGGATAAAGGATCTTGTAATCATGAGTAAAACTGTGCACTGCAATCCCATGCCCACTATCGTATTCTTGTTGGACCAATGCTTGGGTTTCAGGAGTGATACGATTACCCACCAAGAAAAAAGTCGCATGAACATTGTGTTCAGCCAGAATATTGAGCACTTGCGGAGTATCATTACTGCTTGGTCCGTCGTCAAAAGTTAAAAAAACAACTTTGGGCTTGTCAGGGTTTACGGGTCCCTTCATATCTTCGCGCACTTGCTCAACTTTAAAAGTCCAACTGTCAGCTGCTTCATTGTGATTTGTAGGAGCTCTTTTAGTTTTGGGCTTTTCTTTTGGAACATCTTTGCTTTCGCTGGCGGCTTTAACCTGGGAAGTACCTTTGGAAGCTGATTTTATTTTCGATTTAATTCTATGTTCAGTTTTTTTGACCTTTGTGATTTGTTGAGGATGTTGTTCATAAGCCCAAACTAACCAGCCCGAAACACCAAGACACAAAATAATACCTATTGTGCAAATTGAAATAATCCAGCGTTTTTTCCGGCGGGATTTTTTTATTTCTTCCATCTTTAAAAGATCCTTTATTCTTAATTCGATTGTTATCAAAGCTTATTATACTAGATTTCATCGTATATGTACGGTTAACCTAAAGAAAAAAAGTAAGAAATTTAACAAAATGTTAGGGGATGAACAAGATTAGTTTATCCTTTTTTTGTTGACGCACAATATTATATCTCGTATAATATTAGCAATCACATATGATAGAGAGTAAATGAATGGCAATTCAAGTATCATCGGAGCTTTTAGAGGGAGCAATTCTTGCTTTCATTGCAAGCGAAGATTTATATGGTTATGCATTGACCAAGAAAATTCAAACAGTGCTTGATGTGTCAGAGTCGACGGTTTATCCCGTTTTAAGACGTTTGACCAAGGACGATTATTTAAAAACTTACGACGAGCCTTTTCAAGGGCGAAATCGGAGATATTACCAAATCACGGAGACAGGTAAACTTCGTTTGGCAATAATTCAAACTGAATGGAAGGATTATCGGGGAAAAATTGACGGGGTGTTAAGAAATCATGATTGAAATTGCAGATAAATACGTAGCAGAGTTAAAGACTTATCTAACGGTCTTAGATCCAACTGAGTTGGGCGATGTTTGTGAGTTCTATGAAGAGTACTTGTTAGATGCTGATTTTAACAGCCGCCAAGAAATTGAAAAGGAGCTCGGGACGCCAAGACAATTGGCTCGAAAAATCTTAGCGGAGCATTCACTTTCACCAGATAGTACTCCGATCTTGGAGAATCCGCACAAACAAGCAAAAACGAAGCGAGATTTATGGGCAATCTGGTGGATTCTTCTTGGGCTTGGAGCAATTCCGGTCGGGATTCCGCTTTTCATTGTGATCTTTGTGTTTTTACTACTGATTTTTATCTTTATCGGCGTGGTGATCATCGTCTCAGTTGCATTACTGCTTTCTTTTATTGCAGTTTTAGTATTTGCAATTCCGGTAATTTTTAGCGCTAACTGGGCAGTTGGCCTCTTTTATTGTGGGATTGCGCTGATGGGAATTACATTTGTTTTGATGTTTGAACCGCTCGATTTCTTCTTCATTCGCTGGCTGATCGGAACCACGGCGAAGCTGATTCGCAAGCTTGGACGCAAAGTTTTCAAAAAACGTGATTCATATAAAGGGGACAGATAATGAAAATGAAGAAGTATTACTGGATTAATGGTGCGATTTTTCTAATCGGCGCTCTGATGGCGCTCTTTGGTTTTTGGAATGACGGGGTTCGCAAATTCTACCTTGGTGAGGATTTTCATCCAGTGATTGATCGCTCGGCGGCCGAATATAATAAATTTCACGTCAAAACTTTAAAGGAACCTTTCAATGAAGTTAGAGTTAGTTTGCGCAGTACGAATTTAGCGATTACTAAAGGCGATCACTTTGAGGTCAAGTATGAAATTAACCGGCCGGTTGAGGAATTCAAAATCGAAAAAGGAGTTTTGTACGTTGATGAAAAACATATGGAATTTTCTAATCGTGCTAAACGTTCTCCGCAATTAACAATTACGGTGCCCGATGTTAATTCGTTAAATAGTGTTGCAATAAATTGGAGTCCGGAAGGTAATGAGATTAGTTTGTCTGACTTAAAGCTCCAACAATTGAGTTTACATTATATGCCACTGCAAGATTGGAGCAGCCAAATTTTGTTAAATAAAGTGGATGTTTCACAGAAAATGAGGACAGATGGCGGTAATTTTGTCATTCAAGATTCTCATTTGACCAATTGGGAAGGTAAATCGTCCAACGGCGGCGACACCAAGTACTTGATTCAGAATTCTGAAATTACTGATTTCCAAGTGGAGTCGAACCAATATTTTGAAGTGAGTCTCGCAAACAGCAAGCTATTAGGCAAAAACGAGCTGTCTGGCAGAGGGAGCAGCACCATGAATGTTGAGGATAGTCAAATAAATAACTGCCAAATTAAAATTGATGAAATTCATTTAAATATGAAAAGAAGTCAACTGTTAGGTGACAATCGAGCTAAAGGACATCAACTATTTATCGATTCCAGTCAGTTAAACGAAGATCTAAGTATCAAGGTTAAAGCAGACACGGCCAGTGGCACGGTTGACGGGCAAGAAATTCAAGCCGGGTTTGAACGCGAGCGCTCAAATAATGATTCGATTGAAATTAAAGGAGATGAAGTGAAGCTTGAGATGAAGTAGCCGCAAATTATTAATTAGGAGCAATTATGAAAAAAATATTTATCTTCATTTCCACCTTTATTGTCGCCGCTTTCTTCCTCTGGGAGCTTACAGAAAGCCCAGAAAGGTTCACATCACGTCTAAATACTGGCGTTTTAGTTGACAAAGGGATGAAGCCCGTCAATAAGGAGTTGACCGATCAGTCTTTAAGTGATTTTGCCAAAAAACATCACAGTTTGGTTGCAAAAAGTATTGTTCATCCAACGAAGACTAAAGAAGTTTATGTCTATGCAAAATACGGGGAAGGTAATCTTACCAAAGGTTTGCAGGAAGCCACAAAAGTTGAACAAAAGAATAGTCCAGCTCTTGCCAACTACCGCATTATTTCGGGTTCGCTCAGTGAAAAAAAGCTTGCCGATCATTTTAAAAGCTTGGGTTACGACGCGAAAATTTTCCCTAAACAATCTGTTTTGATAGTTGTGATAAGTTTCTTGTTCAGTAATACAATCATGCTTTCGTTGATCATGTTCGTGCTCGCTTTTACAGCGCTGACGATAATTTTGCGCATTAAAGATTTGCGCTCAGCCGGGATTCGTCTAATTTCTGGTCAGAAATTGGGAACGATTATGTTTGAAAGTGTGAAAACCGACGTTTTGACAGTGCTAGCAGCTTTTGCAATTAGTTTTGGTCTGAGCGTGGCAGTGCTTTTGGCAAAAGGTCAGCTTCAATTAAAAGGCTGGAAACTTATTCTAGGAGTTTTGCTATTTTATGATGGGATCCTGCTTTTAATCTCGCTAATTCTTAGTTTGATTTATCTGCTTGGCTTGCAAAGAAAAGATTTGATGTCGATTATTAAAGGGAAATTGCCGATCGGTCGCTTGCTGGGAGTTATGCTCTTTTGCCAATTTCTAGCTGTCGTACTTGTTGGTTACGGAGTTAATAATGTTCCGATTTATTACGCCGAATTACAAGAAGAGAATCGGGCTGCTGGGAAGTGGCAGCAACAGAAAAATCGAGTCAATGGGATCCATCAAGGCGTTGGCGCTGGAGGATACGATGATAAGAGTAACGAGGTTGACGCCACCAATTGGTATCAATTAGCTAACGAAGCCATCTATCAGCAAAATGCGATTATGGTGCACCATAATTTTACTAATTATTCGAGCATGAATACGGAGGAAGCCAAAAAAGCCAGTGAGCATTACGATCCAGAGGGTAATACCTTAATTGTGACGCCGAATTATTTGACTGAACAGCAAGTGAAGCTGGATTCAAAGATGCAAGACAAAATGCTTCATTTAGAACCAGGTGAGTTTGGCTTGATTTTGCCAGAGAAATTAAAATCGGAGCAGTTGAAATATCAGCAGATGTATGAGAAGGATATTTCTCAAAGAGCTTTGGGCAAGGCTAAAACAACTGCAGTGATTGCTTACACCGCTGACGGCGAGAAGCGCTTTAATTACAATAATAATTCTGCTTTACCCGACCAATTTGTCAAAGATCCAATTATTGTGGTCATGACTCCACGTTCAACGGGCGATAGCATTTACGCCAAAACATTTTGGCGCAAAGAAGCACAAGAGTCAATTTTCTTCCCGAGTTATGAGCGAACAATGAAGTTATTGTATAAGTACCAGGTTGCGCGCGACGTTTTGGAAGTGAGTAATTCTGAGCAATTGTATTATAAAGAGGTTCGATTTTTCCGTAATCAGACAATTTCTTTTATCGCCAGTTCGATTTTGGGGATAATTACGGCAGCACTTTTGTTTAATTCAATGAATTTGCTTTATTTTGAGGAATTTCGAAGAAGCATTTTAATTAAACGAATTGCGGGAATGCAATTTTCTGAACTGCACCGAAAGTATTTGTTAATCCAGCTGGCAGTTCTCTTAACAGGAGTTGGACTTGATCTGATATTGACGAGAAATCTGTGGACAAGCTTAGTCACGTTTGGCCTCTTTGGAGCAAGTTTGTTAATTACTCTTGGAGTTCAAATCAAAAAAGAAGACCAATTTACGGTCGCCGTCTTGAAAGGAATGTAAAAATGATCAAAATTGAAAATATCACCAAAACGTTTAAAGATCGTGAAGTTCTAAATAAAACCAATTTAACCTTTGAGAATGGCTTGGTATACGCTATGATCGGCCCGAGTGGCAGCGGCAAAACCACGTTGTTAAACATGATTTCGAAGTTAGAGCCTTACGATTCTGGGACGGTCATTTATAACGACAAGCCTTTAAATCAGATTAAGCCCCAACAATTTTTTAGAGATGATCTGGGCTATTTATTTCAGAATTTTGGCCTTTTGGAAAGTAACACGATTGCCGACAACTTGGATTTAGGTCTGATTGGCAAAAAAATGAGCAAGACCGCTCGAATTTCAATAGAAAAAAAGGCGCTATCAAGCGTCGGATTATCGTATCTTGATCTCAACCAGAAGATTTTCTCTTTATCCGGTGGCGAGGCTCAGCGAGTTGCGATTGCAAAAGTGATCTTAAAGGATCCGCCGCTAATTCTCGCTGACGAACCGACGGCAGCACTTGATCCTAAGACCTCAGAAGAAATCATGGCGCTAATTCTATCGTTAAGAACAGAAAAGCGGATAATTATTATTGCAACTCATAATCCCGTCATTTGGACTTTAGCAGACAAAGTGATTGATATTAGAGAAATATCGAATGTATGAAAAAAGAAGATCATTTTGCCGTTACGATTTTAAAAGGGACGTAAAATAGTTTAGACTATTAATATCAATGATTTAGGAGGAAGCTGATGATTTCATTTGAAAATGATTACTCAGAAGGGGCGCACCCACAAGTTTTAGAGCGCCTTGTTGCAACCAACATGGTGCAAGAACCAGGATACGGCAGCGACGAATACAGTAAACAGGCGGCTCAAAAGATTAGAGAAGTGATTGAGTGCCCCGAAGCTCAGATTCGCTTTTTAGTGGGCGGGACGCAGACCAATCAAGTGGTGATTGATTCGCTGTTAACCAAATATGAAGGCGTGATTGCCGCTGAGACCGGCCACGTTAGTGTGCATGAAGCGGGCGCGATTGAATATAGCGGGCACAAAGTTCTCACAATTCCTGCAACTGATGGCAAAATTAGCGCCCAGGCAGTTGATGATTATTGCCAAACTTTTTATGATGACGCAAATCATGATCATATGGTGTTTCCGGGCATGGTTTACATTTCTTATCCGACTGAGTACGGCACGCTCTATTCAAAAGACGAGCTGACCCGCTTGGCTGAAGTGTGTCACAAATATGAAATGCCTCTTTATATAGATGGCGCGCGGCTCGGGTATGGTCTTGTGAGTGAAGAATCGGATTTAACGATTGCCGAGCTTGCTAAATTGTGCGACGTTTTTTATATCGGTGGCACCAAGGTCGGTGCTTTGTGTGGCGAG